>JAFZXQ010000030.1 GCA_017616705.1 Clostridia bacterium
GTTGCGTTTGGGTTAAAACAACCTCTGGTTTCTTTTCGTCAGTTAACTCTTTATATGGGCTTCTAAAAACTACTTTATCGGTTTTGATTATAACTTTATCTTCGGCTAGTTTATTTGTTGCCCCTACGCTAAATTTTTTATTAATAAAGGCTTGGTTAGCCGTTCCATTTTCTAATAAAAACTCTATTATGCCTCGCATAGCAGTTGCGTTAGATTTTAGTTTTGATAAATAAACCTTGGCTTCTTCCTCACTTGCGAGCGAAAGTTCGGTTATAACTAAATCTTTAACCTTTCCGCTTCGCATCTCGCTTGGAAGAAACAATCTAAAACTATCAGCAAGGCCAATATGATATTTTTCTTTTAAAAACTCGGCAATTTTAAACTGACCTTGGGTTATAACGCTAAAGCCATCAATTGCTTTAATTATGTTTTTAAGTTTATGTAAAACTACGCTAGTTTGATCGCTTATTTTAACAACAATTCCCTCAATTGAGCGGTTGCCAAAAGGAACGAGAACTCTAAAGCCCTCGCTTACCGAAACATCGTCAGGGATAATATAATCAAAAACCTTATCAACCTGGCTTGACGCGATATCAACTATAACGCTTGCATATTTCATAGTTTTATTATAACAAACAAAGTAAAAATAAAAAAGTAATTTAGTTAATTTAAAATAAAAAAATCTAGCGATTGCTAGATTTTACTTTTAATCACGAGATGTTTTAACGAGCGTAAACTTTCCATCATAGAATTCATTAGCAGCAAACTCAATAGGTTTAATTTTTAAGTTTTCTTTAAAGAATTCTGGGCGCTCTAAGAGCAACTCTTTTGCTCTTTTTGTTACGACCGTGCAGAGAGCATAACGGCTTCCTGCCATTTTAAAAACTTCTTCAATTGGTGGATCAATCATTGCCATAAACAAGTAATCTCCTTAATGCAAGGTTATTATATCATCATTGGTTTGTTAATGCAAGCATTTTTTAAATTAAATTTAAACCATTTTCAAAAATTCATCTTCGCTTATTATTTTAATTCCAAGCGAAACTGCTTTATCAAGTTTGCTTCCAGCATCGGCTCCGGCTAAAACAAGATCAGTGTTTTTGCTAACCGAGCTCATAACCTCGCCCCCATTTTCTTCAATTATTTTAGCGGCGTCATTTCTTTTGAGTGTTGGAAGTGTTCCGGTTAAAACAAACTTAATTCCGGCAAGCTTTAACTGAGTATCAGAATTAGTTTTATTTTTAACCTTAACCCCCGCTTCCCTTAAACTTTCAATTTCAAACAAATTGTTTTCATCAAAGAAATAGTGAGTTATATACTGGGCGGTTAATTCGCCGATATCGTTAAGGTCAGCTAATTCAGCTTTTGTTGCCTTCATTAGCCCTTCAATTGACTTAAACCTTGAAGCAAGTTGTTTAGCAGTTTTTTTGCCAACATTATCTATTCCAAGAGCAAAAATAAAGTTAGCCAAATCTGGTGTTTTGCTTCTTTCAAGGCTAGCAAAATAATTATCAATTTTCTTATCTTTAAAGCCTTCTAAAGATGCAACTTGTTCCCTTGTTAGTTTATAAAGATCGCTAAAATTCTTAACGTTAAAGTTGGCATGTAATTGCTCAATTGTTTTCCTGCTTAGACCATCAATATTCATTGCGTCACGGCTAACAAAATGAGTTAACCTTTCAATGATTTGTTTTGCGCAGCCATTATGATTTGGGCAGAAAAGGTCGGCTTCAGTTTCAGTTAAAGTGCTTCCACAAACCGGACATTTATTAGGTTTTATTATAGGCTCACTATCGTTAAACTCCTCAGCAAGCGCTAATATTTCAGGGATAACCTCATTGCTTCTTCTAAGAAAAACGCGTGAATGAAGTTTAACGCCCTTTCTAACAATATCGTTATAGTTATTAAGCGTTGCTCTTTTAATAGTTACTCCTGCAAGTTCAACAGGCTCAAGTTCCGCAACCGGCGTTAATTTCCCCGTTCGCCCAACCTGCCAAGTAACGCTATTAAGCATTGTGCTGGCTTCGTTGGCTTCAAACTTAAAGGCTATACTTGCGCGAGGGAATTTCTCAGTATTGCCTAGTTCATCTCTAACGTGATAATCGTTAACTTTAATGACCATTCCGTCAATTAAGATATCAAGGCTATCTTTTGTTAAACCGACTTCGCTAATTATCGTTTTAACCTCGCCAATTCCGTTAGCAATCTTAAAGAAAGAACCAACAAAGAATTTATTTTCAATCAAGAAATTATGCATTTCTTCTATTGTTTTAAGCGCCTTTCCTTCAATAAAGTTAATATTATAAGCAACAAAGTCAAGGTTTCGTTTAGCGGTAACCTTTGGATCAAGATTTCTTATTGCCCCGGCAGCAGCGTTTCTTGCGTTTTTAAGAGGTTCGTTTGAAGTTTGGTTATAGCGGTTTAGTTCGCTAATTCTCATAACAACTTCGCCCTGAACTTCAACTTCACCCTTAAAGCCAATAGTTAAAGGAACGGTTCTAACAGTTTTAACCTGGCTTGTTACGTCTTCACCAATAAAGCCATTACCACGAGTTGATGCTAAAACAAGTTCGCCATTTTTATAAAGCAAACTTAAGTTTAAGCCGTCATATTTATATTCAACTGAATAAATAGGTTTGAATCTAAATAGTTTTTGGTTTCTTTCTTCCCACTCATCAAGTTCGCCTAAACTTTGGGCCTTATCAAGTGAATAAATCTTATGAGTATGAGGGACTTTATTAAACTCGCTAAGAGGCTCGCCACCAACTCTAACTGTTGGGCTGTTTGGTAAAACAATGCCCGTTTCTTTTTCAAGGGCAACTAACCTAAAATAAAGTTTGTCCCATTCGTTATCGCTTATTAGGGGCTTATCAAGAGTATAATAAGCGTAACTATAATAGTTAACTTCTTCAACCAGTTTTTTCATTTCCTCTAGTTTTGTCATCTTTTTCTCCTATGAGATTATTTCAAGATTTGCATATTTTAAAGATAGTGTTTTAATTCCAACGCTATCAAACCTAATGGTTACAAATCCACTCGTAAAGTCAGTTACAGGAAGGATAACCTCGCCTTCACCAAAGTGATTATGCCTAACCTTTGTTCCCTTCTTAAAGTCACTAAAATTATAGTTCTTAGGTTGAGCGGCAGGCACTATTGTTTCACTTCCTTTGATTATATTAACCTTTGTTGCTGCCCTAGCGTAACCCATAGAGCGAATTTCGTTCATTTCAAGTTTACTTCTTGTTACAGCACTTGATTCAAGGTCAGCAATATAGTCAAGCGAACTCTCTTTAATAAACCTTGATGGAATGCAATATTCGCTTTGTTTTGTTTCAAAACTAAACCTTGTTTTAGGGTGAGTTAAATAAAGTTTTTCTTTTGCCCTTGTTATTGCAACATACATTAACCTTCGCTCTTCTTCAAGTTCGTTAGGGTCACCGCTGTTAATTGCTCTTCTGAGCGGAAACAAACCTTCAACTAGCCCAACAATGAAAACACATTTAAATTCAAGGCCTTTTGCAGCGTGAATTGTCATAAGACTAGCATAGTTATTAGCATCACTCATTTCATCAATATCACGCA
>JAFZXQ010000031.1 GCA_017616705.1 Clostridia bacterium
AATAATAACACCCCCCCCCCCAGTCCTTGTCAAGCAAATTAAAAGCGTAATGAATTACTTATATTTAAATATATGTTTTAATCTCTTTAATTTGGGAAAACTTATTTTAAGGAGATCAATTATGGAGTTAAAAAAGAGTAAAACTTATTTAAATTTAGCAAGGGCTTATGCGAGCGAATGCCAGGCGCGAACACGTTATGAGTTTGTTGAATATGGCGCGCGCTATAATGGGCAAAAGGCGTTAGCGGATATTATTGACAAAATTGCTTACCAAGAATTTAACCACGCCCGAATGATTTACACTGCCCTTCAAAATGACAGCGGAGAACTTATTAAAAACATTCAAATCAACGCAGGCTTTCCTTTTAAAGAAAAGTGGGATCTAGTTCAAAACATCAAACTGCTTGCCGAAGATGAAGAAAACGAAGCAAAGGCTTATGCCGAGTTTATTAAGGTTGCAAAGGAAGAAAACTTCCCTGATATCGTAACGCTATTTGAGCAAATTAAAGCAGTTGAAGTTCAACATAAAAAAGTTTTTGAATATCTTTATAACGAACTAAAAAACAAAACACTTTATAAAAAAGATAAGCCTACTAAATGGACTTGCTCGGCGTGCGGTTACACTTCAACCGGGTTTGAGGCCTTTGACGAATGCCCACTCTGTAAAGCCAAACAAGGTGTTGTTGAAATAAAATTGCCTTCTAGTTTAGCATTTTAAAAATGGTAATCTGTTTAACATAACACGCCGAAAACGCCAAACTACCTAGCGTTTTAAGGTTTAAAAATTAAAAAACTGCAATATTTTTGCAGTTTTTTCTTGTTGTTCTATCAAATTTGCAGTTTTTAATAAAAGGCAAAAATATGCAAATAATAAAAACATGATGTCATTATTATTGTTTTTAAGTGCTTTTATTCCAATGTATGCCCTGCTCTTTATTCAAATGATTGTTGAAATAATTAACGGCAACCGAACTCTTAATGTTTTAAACATCATTATAACAACTCTTCTTATTGTTGCAATAATTATGGGGGCTATTGGGTTAGTTTTATCAATAAACAAACGCCACCACAAAACCGAGCAAATAAAAGTTATTAAAACAACCAACATAACCGATCAACACTTTTTCGCTTACATTTCAATATTTATTCTGTTTACCCTTTCTTTTGACATTTCTAACATGGCAATGTTTATAACAACAATTTTAATTCTAGTTATTATCGGTTTTGTTTATATTCATAATAAAATTTTTTATATTAATCCCCTGCTTAATTTATTAGGTTTTAGTTTTTATGAAATAACCTATTTAACAAAAGAAGAAAGCGAGCCAAAAACAGCTAAGGTTTTTTATCATGGCCACCACAACCTAAACAATAAATGGGTTAAAGTTTCAATTTTTCAAACAAACTTCGTTTTTATTAAAGATCAAGACGTTAAATCTGCAAAAAACGAGTTGTAATATTTAAATTCTCTTAAAATTTTGTAAAAAAAATAAAAGGCACTAAATTAAGTGCCTTTATTCTTCTTTTAATAATTTTCTTTTCTAACTTCAAAATAGCTTTGAGGATGAGCGCAAACTGGGCAAACATCAGGGGCTTTTTTACCAATAACAAGGTGCCCACAGTTTCTGCACTCCCACATTGTTTCTTCGCTCTTTTCAAAAACTTTTTGCATTTCAATATTCTTTAAAAGTTTTCTATATCTTTCTTCGTGTGCTCTTTCAATTTTTCCAACTTCTCTGAATTTGAATGCTATTGCAGTAAATCCTTCTTCCTCGGCAACTTTAGCGAATCTTTCATACATATCAGTCCACTCATAGTTTTCGCCATCAGCAGCGGCTTTAAGGTTGTCAATTGTTGATCCAATCCCCTTTAATTCTTTAAGCCACATTTTAGCATGTTCTTTTTCATTTTCAGCAGTTTTAGTAAAGATCTCACTAATTTGCTCATACCCTTCTTTTTTAGCAACGCTTGCGAAATAAGTATATTTATTTCTTGCTTGGCTTTCTCCAGCAAACGCTTCTTTAAGGTTAAGTTCAGTTTTGCTTCCAACTAATTCCATAAATTTTCTCCTTTTTGTTTACTAATTTCAGTATATAATATTCTCTAAAAAAGTCAACTTTTTTATAACAAAACTAAATTAACAATAGCCCTCTCTAACAAGGCCAATATATTTTAATATTTAATCTTGACAATATAATATGCGCGTGATATAATCAAAATAGTAAGGAGAAAAAAATGTATTACCTTAACTACAACGACAATGAAGCATGCTTTTTATCTATTTATACCGCAGAAAAATTAGAAAAAGGTGGCGACCCATTTATAACAAGTGAAGAATTGCAAACTGTTCTAAATGAATTCTTTGAATATAGAAATAGGCATTCACAAAAAAAACAAATTGACAAAGAGTTACAAAATTTCAACTTTGAAGATTTACAAAAAATTGTTAAAGATTTTCAAGAACTAGCAAGAATGTCTTGTGGTTGGCTAAAACCTTGCTTTATTGTTAAAGATAATAAACTAATTCCAACTTATGACTTTTTTTGCGTTATCCATTCTAGAGATGACAAATTTCAAAACTTTCTTGGTAATTACACCTTTAAAAAGTCTAAATTAACTGTCAAGTCAAATTTTGACGAAGCAACAAAAATATCTGCTAAAGCAGTTGCTGATTATATAACAAATTATTATGCTAAAAAATATATAAAACGTGAAATCAATTGTGGCAACTGGCCAAGCAACATGTCAGATTTATCTTATATATTTAAAAAAGATTTAGGTAAAGCTTTAAAGTTAGAAGGAACAAAGGAATATTTTAAAAGCTTAAATAAATCAATTTATACCAATCTTGG
>JAFZXQ010000032.1 GCA_017616705.1 Clostridia bacterium
CGTTAGTGTAAGCAGTGTTTAATTCTTGATATTGTTTTATTGCATAGTAAGCACTTGCTTCTCTAAGCGTTGTGTAAATAGAGAAGAAGATAAGAATTGTAACAACAAGGTTAACGAGCATGATAAGGCAACTGCTCATCATGTTTAAACCCTCTTTTTTGTAAATATTTTGTTGCATTACTGAAAATTGTTGTTGATTATTTCCATACTTTTTTTGAAGTTTTGCAATTTGTGGAGCACATTTTTGTTGAATAAGGGTTGTTTTCTTTGTTGAATATTTAATTAAAAAATCAAAAGGAGATAAAACAACTTTAATTAAAAGCGTGAAAAGAATAATTGTCCACGCAAAGTTTAAAACACCTGAATTAATCCAGTTAATAATTATCATCCATAATCCGCCTGGGGCAGAAATGTTTAAAGTTAAATCAGCCATTTAAAATCTCCTTTAAGGTTATATGGAACGGGATCTTTTTTAAAGCACGTTTTTGGGTTGCATCTTGCTATTCTTTTAGCAGCAAGCCAGCCACCATGAAACAAGCCAAATCTTTTTAATGCAGTAACGGCATAGGTTGAACAAGATGGAGTGAAGTGGCAAGTTTTAGGCAAGATAGGGGAAATAGCAAATTTATAGAAATAAACAAAGCCCAAGGCTATAAACATTGGGATCTTGACTATAAATTTAAATATTTTCATTAAATAATCCTGCTTTTTTTAAACAAACCATTAGTTCTTCGCTTATCTCGTTTAAGCCGATGCTAGTAATAGTTGGGCGGGCGATTATAATTAAGTTATAATCTTTTTTAAGCTTACTTAAAACTGGGCTAATGCTTGCTCTAAGCAATCGCTTAACGCGATTTCTCGTTACAGCATTGCCCACTTTTTTAGTAACAGAAAGACCAATTTTAATTACTTTATTTTTGCTTTTTGCGAAACAAATTAAAAGGTGGCGTTCGCCAACTGTTTCACCAGCATGATAAGTATAATTAAACTGGTATTTCTTTTTAAGCCTAAACTCTTTTTTAATCATTATGCGCAAATTTTAGCTCTGCCCTTGTTTCTTCTGCGGGCAAGAACTTTTTTACCGCCTTTAGTTTTCATTCTAGCACGGAATCCGTGAACTTTAGTTCTGTTAGCTTTTTTAGGTTGGTAAGTTCTTTTCATGATATTCTCCTAGATTAGATTTATTCTCTTTATGAGTGAATTCATTATATTAAAAAAATGCTCATTTGTCAATAAATACTATTTATATTAATAAAAAAATCGCCGGCAGGCGATTTTATAATTTTGTTTTTATTGTTGTTTGGTGTTAATTTTTATCAAACAAGCATTTGCAAAGCGTTTTGTTTTCTTAATTGATTCAGTGAATAAAACTGCAAAGATTAAAGCGCCAAGAATTAAGATTCCAAAAGATGCAAGAGCATGAACGGTTAAGTTAACATTAGGGTTAGAGATATATTTTATTAGCATAACAATAAGTTCAAAGATTAAAGAGATTGAAACGCTAATGCTAAATAAAACGTAACCGAGATATCTATTTTTGTTTTCAAGAGTTCCGTCAAGCGCTTTTAACTCATTATAATAAATTGAAAGGCTTAATATGCTAACTAAAACTGCTAAAACAACATAGAATAATAGGTTAGTTAAAAAGATGTTGTAAAGCCCGAAGAAATAGTAAATGTTAGTAAAGATAAAGAAGCAGCAATAAAAACTAACAGCAAGCCAAGTTGGAACAATTAGTTGTTTTTTGCTTTCAACAAACAAAGCAATTGTAAATAATGCTAGGCAAACAGCAATCAACGCGAAAGCAACAAAATAATTGAAGTTTGCTGGCAAAACACTTGAAGCATTAATAACGTTAAACAAAGTTAACATTAAGATAACGAAGTGGGCAACAGATAAAACTAATGCACCAATTAAAAAACCATTTTTGACTTTCATATTTCCCCCTATGAAACAATTCTTACTGGTAAAATTAAATATAAATATTCAGCGTTTTGAGTTCCGGTAACCGTGCAAGGTGCGATTGGAGTTGTGAAGTTTAAGCAGATGAATTCATCTTCAATATTTCTTAAACATTCGCTAATATATCTTGCGTTAAATGCGATTGAAATATCTTTTCCTTCAAGGCCAATCGTTATATTTTCAGTTACGTTACCGATATCTGATTGGCTGGCTAACGTTAAAAGTTTATCATGAACTTCAAATTTAACCAAATTATTTTTATCCATTCTTGCAAGAAGGCTTGCTCTTTCAAGACCATTTTCAAGTTGGCTCTTATTTATTGTAACGATTGTTGTTTTGTTATTAGGAATAACTTGACGATAATTAATAAAGTCACCATCAAGAAGCCTTGTTACAACTTTTGTTGAGTTAAGGTCAACCATTAAGTAATTCTTTTGAACTAAAAGCGTTATATCGTTATCGTTTTCATCAAGAAGTTTGCTAATTTCAGCAAGGCATCTAGCAGGAACGATAAAGTTAAAGTCAGCCGTTGTTGATTTAAGTTGTTTTTGGGCTAGCGCAAGCCTAAAACCATCAAGAGCAACGCAAGTTACGTTTCCGTTAGCAATTTCAAAAAGGCAACCTTTTAAAATTGGGCGGGCGTCATCAATTGCAACGCTAAAGATTGTTTTGTTGATTAAATCTCTAAAATCTTTTTGGTTGATAACGATTTTTTCAGGGTTATCAAGTTGTTTAATAGTAGGGAATTCATCAACGTTTAAACATTGAAGTTGGCCAACGCTATCAGTGTATTTGATTTTTAAGATGTTTTTATCAGTTAGGGTTAGTTCAATTTGTTCGTTAGAAAGTTTTTTAACAAATTCTGCAAAGAATTTTCCAGGAACAATAACTTCTCCTTCAATTTTAACGTCAGCAGGAATTGTTTTTTCAATTGTTAACTCATTATCGGTTGCGGTTAACGTTAAGCTATCAAATGATGCTTTTAACTTAATTCCCTCTAAAACGGGGTTGGTCGTTCTGATTGCTGAAGCTTTGATAACTTTTAAAACAGCTTCGCTTAAGTCAAGACCTTCACAAACTAATTTCATAATTTTCTCCTTATTTATTCTTTATCATTTGTTTCATGTCGTTAATTTGAACGGCAAGTTTTTGATTTGTTTTCATATCTTCCGCAACCTTGTTTTTAGCATAAATTACTGTTGCGTGATCTTTTCCGAAAATTGCACCAATTGAGGCAAGGGGAATGTTGATAAATTCGCTAATTAGAAACATAGCAATTTGCCTTGCTTCAGCAATTTCTTTAGTTCGCTTTCGAGCAATTAGCTCATCTTTTTTGATGTTATAATATTTGCTAACAATTTCAACAATGCTGTCAGCATTAACTGATTCTTGAGTTTCAGTTAAATAGTTTTTAAGTGCTTCTCTTGCAATTTCCATTGTTACTTGAGTTTTTCCTAAAAGCCCAGCATAGAAAACTGCTCTGTTAAGAAGGCCTTCCATTTCTCTTATGTTTGTTTTAACGGCTTCGGCGATATAACTGATAACGTCACTATCAACATTATATCTTTCAAGATTTGCCTTTTTGTTTAAAATTGCAATTCTTGTTTCAATATCAGGAACACCAATATCAGCAAGCAAGCCCCATTCAAACCTACTTCTTAACCTTTCTTCAAGAGGATTAATTTCTTTTGGAGGTTTATCACTTGAAATAACGATTTGTTTTCCGTTTTGGTTAAGCTCGTTAAAAGTATTGAAAAATTCTTCTTGAACGCTGTTTCTGTTAATAATAAATTGAATATCGTCAACAATTAAAACGTCAGCAGATCTATATTTTGTTCTAAATTCACTTTTAGCAAGGCTTGTTCCATTTTGAATTGAGGCAATCAAGTCATTAGTAAACTTTTCAATGGTTACATAAACAACGTTAAGTTCAGGGTGGTTTTGGGTTATATAGTTACCAATAGCATGAAGCAAATGGGTTTTACCAAGACCAACGCCACCATAGATAAATAGGGGGTTATAACTAATTCCTGGGTTTTCAGCAACGGCTTTTGCGGCAGCGGCAACGAATTGGTTATTTCCGCCAATAACATAGTTATCAAAAGTATATTTAGGGTTGAAAACAAAACTTGATTGAGCTGGTTTTGCTGGCTCAGGTTTTATAGTAACCTGAGGTTGCGGAGCAGCAACCCTGTCAACAATGCTGTTTTCTTCTTGCCTAGCAGTTTGGGCTCTAACAACAACTTCAACTTTACTAATTTGAGGATAAATTTCTTTAATTGAGTTTAAAATTGAATTGTAATATTTCTCATTCTTTAAAATGATATTTTTACCAGAGATTGAATTAGCGCACAAAACAAAAGAGTCATCAACAATGCTAACGGGAATTAAACTATCAATCCAAACGTCAAAAGAAACAGCAGTTATATCTTTGCTAATAGAGAGTTTTGCCTCCTCCCAAATTGCGTTAACATCAGGAGCAGGAGCTTGACTAATTATTAAATCGTCTTGTTTTTCCATAATCCCTCCTCTAGTTGATTGTTAATAAGATTATAAACTAAACAAATAAAAAAAACAAGTTTTCAACATAAATAAGTTTTACACATCGCTTTTTTTTTGATAAAATAATAAAAACAATGAAATTAACTAGTTTAAAACTTAATAATTTTAGAAATCACGCTAAAACTGAAATTGAGTTAAACCCAGAAATTAACTTGATTAGCGGGCTTAATGGTCAAGGCAAAACAAATCTTTGTGAGGCCGTTGTTTTTTTGAGCAAGGCTTCAAGCCCACGAACTCACCAAACGAGTGATTTGATTTTAGCGGGGCAAAATTCGGCTAATATTCAGGCAAGCCTAGCAAAAAAAGAGGGAATTGTTAACTTTAATTTTAACATAAATAAAGAAGGCGACAATGAATATTTTGTTAATGGAAACAAAATAACAAAAATGAGCGAACTAGCCGGCAACCTTGCAACTATTTATTTTTCACCTCAAGAATTAAAAATTGTAACCGGCGGGCCTCAGGAAAGGCGTGATTTTATTGATAATGATATTTCAATGATAAGCGGGGCTTATGTTAATCTTTTAAACAGATATGAAAAAGTTTTATTTCAAAGGAATAAACTTCTAAAATTTGAAAAAGATATTGCTAAAATTATTGATACTATTGGCGTTTGGGATATTGAATTAGCAAAAACGGCTTCAAGAATAATTAAAATTAGAAAGTCATTTATTAAAAAATTGTTGCCTTTTGCTCAGGTTTATTTAAAAGAACTTAGCGAAAACAAAGAAGAATTAAACATAACCTATATTGGTCAACCTGGGGAAGAAACTGAAGAAATTTATAATCACTTAATTAAGGCGCTTGAAGAAAACTTGGAAAGAGATATGGAACTAGGCTATACTTTAATTGGCCCTCACCGCGACGATATTAAATTTGAGTTAAATCAAACTGATGCGCGTTCTTTTTCAAGCCAGGGGCAGGCAAGAAGTATAACGCTAGCCTTAAAATTAGCCGAGATGAAGATAATAACCGAAGAACTAGGAGAGCCGCCTATTATGGTTTTTGATGACGTTTTCAGTGAGCTTGACACAAAGCGCCAAAAGAAACTTTATGACTGCGTTTTGGGGACCCAATCGATCTTTACCGGAACAACCTTTAAGTTTAAACCAACAACCGAGTTTAGTCAGTTTAAGATCGTTTCAGGAGCGGTTAAAGAGAAAAAAGTTAAAAACACCTAAAATATGGTGTTTTTTTGTTGATAAAATATAATTATTATATAAATATATTTATATTTTAGTTGCGTAAAAATGGGTTTATGTGATATAATTTTTATAGTCTAATCTAAAGGGGAGAATTTATGGCAGAAACAGATAATATTTCAAAAGTTGAACAACATTATGGTGAAGATCAAATTCAAGTTCTTGAAGGGCTTGAACCAGTTAGAAAAAGACCAGGAATGTATATCGGTTCAACTGACGTTAAGGGTCTTCATCACCTTATAACGGAAATCGTTGATAACTCAATTGACGAAGCGCTAGCGGGTTATTGCGATAAGATTGTTGTTGAAATTAATAAAGATGGCTCTTGCGCTGTTACAGATAACGGGCGTGGTATTCCAACAGGAATTCATAAAACCGAAAAGAAAAGCGCAGTTGAGCTCGTTTTAACAAAACTTCACGCTGGTGGTAAATTTGGCGGTGGCGGATATAAAATTTCCGGCGGTCTTCACGGCGTTGGTTTAAGCGTTGTTAATGCGCTTAGTGAATGGCTTGAAGTTGAAGTTTGGCAAGAAGGCAAACATTTTAAACAAGTTTATAACAGGGGAATTCCTCAAAGAGATCTTGCTGTTATTGGCGAAGCTGATCATACCGGAACAAAAATTACTTTTATGCCAGATGAAGAAATTTTTGAAACAACAGTTTTTGACTTTGACGTTATTAAGAATAGGTTAAGAGAATTAGCCTTTTTAAATAAGGGAATTCAAATTATTGCTATTGACCATAGAACCGGCGTTGAAGAAAAACTTCATTATGAAGGCGGAATTGTTCAATTTGTTGAGCAAATGAACCAAAATAAAGACGTTGTTTTTGAAAAGCCTATTTATATTGATACTCGCGCTGAAAAGGCCGAAGTTGAAGTTGCTTTCCAATATAATGATAGCTATAACGAAATTGTTCACGCTTATGCTAACAATATTAATACTGAAGAAGGTGGAACTCACCTTGACGGCTTTAGAAAAGCATTAACTAAATGTGTTAATGACTATGGTCATACTCTTAAAGTTTTAAAAGATAACGATAAACTTTCAAGCGAAGATGTTAGGGAAGGCTTAACTGCTGTTATTAACGTTAAACTTGAAGACCCACAATTTGAAGGCCAAACTAAAACAAAACTTGGCAATTCATATATGTTAAACGTTGTTTCAAAAGCCGTTTATGATGGTTTCTCAATCTTTATGGAAGAAAACCCAGGCAAAGCAAGAGAACTAATCTTAAAGAGCATAACCGCTCAAAAGGCTAGGGAAGCAGCAAGAAATGCAAGAGATTTAACAAGAAGAAAAGGTGTTTTGGAAAACACAACGCTTCCTGGAAAACTTGCAGATTGTTCTGAAAGAGATCCTAAACTTTGCGAAATCTTTATTGTCGAAGGTGATTCAGCAGGTGGAACAGCAAAGCAAGCAAGAGATAGACGCTTTCAAGCCATCCTTCCTTTAAGAGGTAAAATCTTAAACGTTGAAAAAGCAAGGTTAAACAGGATTTTAGAGAACGCAGAGATAAAAGCTATGGCAACTGCGTTTGGTGGCGGAATTGGTGCTGATTTTGACGTTTCTAAGATAAGATATGATAAGGTTATAACAATGAGCGATACCGACGTTGATGGTAGCCATATTAGAATTTTACTTTTAACGTTCTTCTATCGCTATATGCGTCCGCTTATTGAAGAGGGTCACGTTTATGCTGCTCAACCACCACTTTATAAGATAACGAAGAACAAAAAAGATTACTATTGTTACACTGAAGATGAAAAAACCGCATTAATGAATGAGATTGGTGAAAAAGGTGCTGATGTTCAACGTTATAAAGGTTTGGGTGAAATGAGCGCAGAACAACTCTGGACAACAACAATGAGCCCAGAACACAGAAGTTTGGCTAGAATTGAAATGAAAGATGCTATTGCTGCTGACGCAGTTTTCACACTTCTTATGGGAGAAAAGGCTGACGCAAGGCGTGAGTTTATTGAACAAAACGCAACCCTTGTTACAGACCTTGATATTTAGGAGGAACTATGGCTAAAAAGAGAGATTATAGTGCTGAATATGAACAAATAGTTGATAACACTAAAATAATTCCAACTGATCTTGAAATGGAAATGAAAAAGTCGTTTATCGCTTATGCTATGGCCGTTAACGTAAGCAGGGCAATTCCTGATGCGCGTGATGGTTTAAAGCCTGTTCAAAGAAGAATTCTTTATGCAATGAACGAAAGTGGGTATACTCACGACAAACCATATAAAAAATGTGCAACAACGGTTGGTGACGTTTTAGGTAGATATCACCCTCATGGTGATAGTTCAGTTTATGGGGCATTAGTTAGGCTTGCTCAAGACTTTTCAATAAGATATACGCTTGTTGATGGGCATGGTAACTTTGGCTCAGTTGATGGCGATCCTCCTGCTGCTTATCGTTATACTGAGGCAAGATTAAGCAAACTTGCTGATGAAATGCTTAGGGATATTGATAAAGATACTGTTGACTTTATTCCTAACTTTGATGAAACGAGAAAACAACCAGTTGTTTTACCATCAAGATTTCCTAACCTTTTAGTTAACGGAAGTGATGGTATTGCCGTTGGTATGGCAACAAATATTCCGCCTCATAACCTAAATGAAGTTGTTGATGCGATTGTTGCTCAAATTAAAAACCCTGACATAACAATTGACGAACTTATGGAGATTATTCCTGCGCCAGATTATCCAACAGGTGGCGTTATTATGGGCAAGGCTGCTCTTAAAAATGCTTATCTTACTGGGCGTGGTGGCGTTGTTGTTAGGGCAAGAACTGAAATTGAAGAAACTGACAAACATTCAAGAATTTTAATTCACGAAATTCCTTACCAAGTTAACAAGAGTGAGCTTATTATGAGCATTGCTGACCTTGTTAAAAACAAGAGAATTGAAGGAATTAGCGATATTAAAGATGAGTCAGACAGAAAGGGTATGAGAATTGTTATTGATATTAAACATGATGCTCAACCTCAAGTTGTTTTAAATTATCTTTATAAACACACTGCTTTGCAAACAGGCTTTGGAATTAACTTTTTGGCGCTTGTTGACGGGCAACCAAAAACACTTAACCTTAAACAACTTTTAGCCGTTTATATTGACCATCAAAAAGAAGTTGTTTTAAGGAAAACAAAATATGACCTTGCGCGCGCTGAAGAAAGAGCACATATCTTAGAGGGGCTTGTTGTTGCTCTTGCTAATATTGATGACGTTATTGCAACAATTAAGGCCAGCGTTGATAGGCAAGATGCAATGAAGAAACTCATGGAAGCGTATCTTCTTGATGAACTTCAAGCAAACGCAATTCTTGATATGAAACTTCAAAGATTAACTAGCCTTGAAGTTGAAAAACTTAATGAAGAACTTAAAGGGCTTATTGACTTAATCGCTGAATATAAGGGAATTATTGCAAGTGAAGCAAAAATTCTTGAGATTATTTCAAACGACTTGCTTGAAATTAAAGAAAAATTCGGTGATGAAAGAAAGAGTGAAGTTAGCGTTGACGTTGGTGATATTGATATTGCTGACCTTATTGAGAAAGAAGATGTTGTTATTAGTTTAACTCACTTTGGTTATATCAAGCGTATTCCTGTTAGCGAATATAAAACACAACACAGGGGCGGAATGGGTGTTACCGGCCATAAACCAAAGGAAGAAGACTTTGTTGAAAGCATGTTTATTTCTAACACTCACGACGATATTCTTTACTTTACCAACACGGGTAAGGTTTATTGCACAAAGGCTTATGAAATTCCTGAAGCGCAAAAGAACGCAAGGGGAAGAGCAATTGTTAACCTTCTTGAACTTAGCGAAGGCGAAAGCGTTGAAACAATTATTCCATTAAACGAAAGAAGTGAAGGATTCTTAGTTATAGCAACAAAGAAAGGTTTAATTAAGAAAACTGCTTTAAGCGAATATGCTAACATAAGAAAGAGTGGAAAGATTGCTATTAGCCTAATGGATGGCGACACGCTTGTTGGCGCAAAAGTTACTAATGGTGATCAAGAAATTATGGTTGCTTCTCATTACGGCAAAACCATAAGAGTTAGCGAAAAGTCAATTAGGGCAACTTCAAGAGACACAATGGGCGTTAAATCAATGAGCATGGAGCCAGGCGACTATTTAGTTGACGTTTTGGTTTTGAGTGAAGGAAAAGACGTTTTAACAATAACTGAAAATGCATTTGGTAAACGTTGTAGCCAAGAAGAATATAGGCTTCAAGGAAGAAACGGAAAAGGTGTTAAAGCCGGAATGTTAAATGAAAAAACAGGAAACGTTGTTAACATTAAACTTGTTGGTGAAGATGATGACGTAATGATTATCGCTGATAACGGAGTTATCATAAGAGTTCCTGCTAATTCAATTTCAAGAGTAAGCAGAAACACTCAAGGTGTTAGAATTATGAAGCTTAAAGATGAGGCAAAAGTTGTTAGTGTTGCTATTGCTGATAAGGTTGCCGAAGACTTAACAGAAGATGGTGGCGAAACACTAGTTATTGGCGACGATGTTGACGTTAATGCACCAAATGATGAAGAAAATGTTTAAAATTTAACACATTTTGCAGAATTTAAATAAAATTGCAAGTTAAACAAATAAAAAGTTAATAAAAACTGCAAAAAACACAAAAAACAAATAAAAAAGCATGAGAAATCATGCTTTTTTATATTCTATTTTTGGTTTTAAGCCTAAAGTTTTTGCTAAATTATTAACTGCTTTTATTATCTTTTTAGTAAAATAATAGTTATTCCATTCATTAATATTAAATTGGTTAGTGACAATAAATTCAACAACAAAATAATCTAGTTTTTTAATTGTCTTTATTTGATTAATAAATGCTGACTGGCGCATTCCCTTATAATTGTGGCCATTAGGCATTAGCCTTGTTTTTGACATATCTAGTTTATCAGAACAAAC
>JAFZXQ010000033.1 GCA_017616705.1 Clostridia bacterium
GATGCTTTACTTAAAGATTGGTATTATTACTCTCCTGAAGATTTAACTAGTTTAAACAAAACTAATTATGAAAATGCTTATAACGCAATAACTCCAGGAACAACTGACAAAACATATTTTGTTGCTGAAACTGTTAATGAAAATTCAGTTTTCGAAGTTAACACGTTTAATAATGACAACTATTATCTTAAACTAACTAACAAAACAAGCGATATTAGCCTTGGTTTAGTTAGTAAATCATTTAAAGTTGATCAACTTGCTTGCTATAGAGTTTCAGTTATGCTTAAAGCAGAAAGAACAACCGATAAAGCAGAAATCATGGTTTTATCTAAAATTAAAACAGGCGCTAACCCTGACGGAAAAACCTTCTCTGCTTCAGTTTCTTCTGCCCCATATACTATTTCTAACGAAATAAACACTAACTGGACTGAAGTTGTTGTTTATGTAAGAGGCAACGCCTTTAATGATCTTGATGCTCAAATCGTTTTACTTTGTGGAGTTAATTCAACTGTTTACTATGACCATATTAGAGTTGATAAAATAACTTCAACTGAATATTCTAATTCAACCTCAACTCAAAGATTAGATTTAAGCCCATCAAGTGCGCTTCAACCTGAAACCATAACTAATGGTTACTTTAACTATGGAAGTTATGAAAAAGCAACATTAAGTTATCCTATAACCCCTTCTAGTTGGTCACTAACCAGCAAGAATTATGATGACGCTATTTCAGGAATTGTTCCAACCAACACTTCACTTTATTATGCTGGTTCTGATCTTGAAACAAAACTTGGTGGAGTTGCTAACCCAATTTCTAGCGGTGCTCATATCAACGTTTTAGCTATCTATAATCCATCAGCCGCTCCAACAGCCGATGATAGCATTTACCTTTTCACAACTGATAGTTTATTCAGTTTATCTGCTAACAAAACAATGTTAGTCACTTTCGAAGTTTATACTGCTAACATTAACTTCTCAGGAAACATCATTGCAAGGCTTATCTATAATGATAAAACAATTCTTGACTTTGACGTTAACCAAGTAGCAGGAACTAGCAGCTGGACAACTTATACTTTTGCAGTTAGAACAAGTGCTTCTTCTCAATCATTTAAACTTGCGCTTGGCGTTTCAAAAGCAACCGGAACGGTTTTCTTTAGAAACGTTAAAACAACAACTAGTTTAACTGATTATGAAACGCTTTTAGATGATAACAAAACATGGAGCGATCAAGTTGCTAATAATGTTAGATTACTTGACTTCGTTGGTGATAACGCAACTGCTCATACTACTAACCCAATAGATGGAAAAAGTTATTATGAAAGCAACAACTATAAAGTTAGCGAAGTTAAAGATGACGACAATAACGTTGTTAGCGGAAAAACTTATATCTTAAATAGTAATAACGCTTTAACAGTTATTGATGAAAACTTAAGTTTATCTAACACTTACCTATCTTTAGATGAGGCAAAAACTGATACTGTTTTATTACTTTATAACAATCTTGCTAAACAAAGCCTTGCTTCAAGCCTTGACTCAATGACCTTATCTGCTAAATCTCATTATAAAGTTAGCCTTTGGGTTAAAACTAATGAAAGTGTTGGCGACCATTTCAAAATTTATATCAACAATATTGACATTGAATTTGACAAAGTTAACACAACTGATGTTATTGCTAACAACGGCTATGTTCAATATGTTGCATATATTGAAACCGGATCTTCAAGCATAACAACTGTTTCAGTTAAACTTGCTTTAGGTGACGCAAACAATCTTGTTAGCGGTTTCGCCTTAATAAGAGATATTAATTTTGAAAGTATAACTGCTGAAGTTTATGACGCCGAAACTAAAGATTTAACCGGTCAAGAAACAACAGTTAAAGCAAAGAGTTATGTTGTTAACACTTCTGATGAAGAAGAAACAACTGAAGAAAATTCTTCAAAAACTGACGAAGAAAATGATGATAACGAAAAAGAAACAGTAAACACTCTTGCAATCTTCTTTGTTGTGTTCTCATCTTTACTATTAGTTGTTGCAACGATTGTTGCTATAGTTGCTTCTAGAATTAGAAAGAGCATTAAACCAGCAAAAGTTAAACCAACTAATGTTGCTAATGTTAAAACAAAACAAACAAAGGTAAACAACAAAAACAGAAAAGACGGATTCGTTTAAAACAACAAAAGAACTTCAATAAAACATTGAAGTTCTTTTTTTTTTAGACAAAGCAAAAATATTATGTTATAATCAACTTAATAAGGAGATTGTTATGTCAAAGAAAAATTATGGATTTTTATGGTCGCTTTTAATAACTTCTGTTATATTAATTATTGTTTCACTATTTGTTCCCATTGTTCACATAGTTGGCCATGCTGCTGACGAACTCAATTCTGTTGTATACAATAAAAATGTTAACTTTTTAACTTATATTATTGATGCCCCATTTTTTAATACTGATGCCTTTGATATTTATTACAATTCAACAGGTCCGGTTTGGATGGCAACAGGCGCAATAATGTTTAACCTATTACTTTGTGTTGGGGCAATTGTTTTATTTATCCTCTGCCTCATTGACCTTATTTCTCGCAACAAAAATTTAATGATAAAAAACAATGTTTTAACCAAAAAAATTGCCTATTATCTTGGATTTATTTCTATCTTTGTTGCAATCTTTTCAGCAGTTTCTTTTATAGTAACCAATTCAATGGCAAATGGCTATATGGAGTTTTATGTTAATGCTTGCCCATTTGTTGTTTTTGCTATCGGAGTTTTAACAATAGTTTTTGCTTCAAGGCTTGATAAAAGAGTTTTAACTAGCACTAATAAAACTAGAGATAGCCTTGGCTTTGCTTTTACTGGGCTATCAACAATCGTTTCAATTCTCGCATTATTTATTCCAATTTATATTGAAGCATATTTCCCAAAAACAAGCATTTATGGCGCTTCAACAATGGCTTCAGATTTACTATATGAAAAGCCTATTGTTGACATGAGTGGCGACTTTGCTTTCGGCCTTGTTAGGTTTGTTTGCTTTGGGTTATTCTTTATCGCTGCATTTATAATAATTTACGCGATTATTGGGGCTATTAGGTCGCTTTTAGGTAAGAAAACCATATTCTTATCAAAAGCAATAAAAAGATGGAGCATGGCCTTAATAATCGGTTATTTCTTAACATTTAGTTTAGTTCTATGCCAAACTGCTGTTCTTTCAACGTCATTCTATTTTATGAATGTTTTAGCATTTACTTGGCAATTCTTTATTATATTATTTATTCCTATAATTTCTTACATAACCAGCACGCTCATAGCCGTTGAGAAAAAACAAAAAGAAATACCTGATTTAGAATAAAACATAATAAAAAGCCCCGCAACTGCGGGGTTATTTTTATTATTAAATTTTCTTAACAAAACAGGTTTTTCTTCTAACGATTTCCCTTTCAAACATATCAAGGGCGGCTAGCGCGCTTGTGTTAGTTTCAAGTTGGCAACCAGTGTCGCAATAAGTTATTTTATTCTTAATCATTCTAGCAAGCATATTGTTAATTATTATTGAAGTAACGCCTTTCTTTTGATATTCAGGTTTTACTGCAATAAGGCCAAGCTCAAGCGTTTTAGGGTGTTTTATCGCGTGAAGCAATCGTGCCCAACCAAATGGTAAAAATCTTCCCTTACTTTTCTGCATGGCTCTTGCTAAGCTAGGATACCCTAGTCCAAAGCCAATAAGTTCATCTTCTTTATTAAAAACAAGGCTAACATAATCTGGATCAATAACGAGTTTAAAAAGCCCAATAGTTTGGTCAACAAGTTTTTGATTAAAAGGAATTGTTCCGTAAAGGTTAACAAAACACTCATCTAAAAGTTCAAAAAATTTCTTGCCATAGTTATCGATAATCTCGTTTTTATTCTTAAATTTCTTTTCATAAAAGCCAAAACGTTTGCTAACATTTTCAGCAACCCTAGCAACTCTTTCGTTTGGTTTGTCAGGAACTTGAATTCGCCATTCAACCCATTTGCAGTCAGGTTTATAGCCATTTTCTGTAAAGAATTTTTCATAGTAATCAGCGTTATAACTTCCTTGGAAAGTCCCGATAGTATCAAACCCATAAGTCATCAAGCCTTCTCTTTCAAGGTCGTTAAAGCCAAGCGGACCATGAACATATTCCATGCCCTTATCTTTCGCCCAATTTTCAACAGTTTCAATAAGTTTTTTAGCAACTTCATCATTATCTATTGCGTCAAACCTTGAAATCCTAGCATATTTAGCATTGTTTTTAGTATTAAAAGCATGGCTAATTATTCCGGCAATTCGGCCAACAACTTTGCCATCATCAAGCGCTAAATAATATTCCGCTTCACTTTCTTCAAATGAAGCATTTTTCTTAGGATTAGTTAGGTTAAACTCATCAAGCTCAATTGGCGGAATATAGTTAGGGTTATCTTTATAAAGGTTTGTTGGAAATTTAACAAACTTCTTCATATCTCTTTTTGAAGATATCTTCTTAATTTCAATCATAATTTGCCCTCAAATTAATTTTATCACTTAATTTTAGATTTGCCAACAAACTTTGTCACATTTTATCAAATAAACCTCGCCCATCATAAAAAAATTAACAATTAAATATATTTAAACGAGGTATCTTTATGGGTAAACTTTTTAAAGCCGTTGCTCTTGTAACCCTGTTTTCAATTTTAACACGTGCCCTTGGTTTTGTTTTAAGAATATATTTATCTCGCATTTTAGGAGCCGAACTTTTAGGAAGTTACCAAATGGCAATGAGCGTTTTTAGCGTTATGCTAACCCTTATTGCAAGCGGACTTCCAACCGTTATTGGAAGAAACGTTGCTAACCTTAGATCAAAAAATGACTTTAAAACTCAAAATGAATATGTTTCAAGCGGTCTTATTTTAACGCTTTCAATATCTATTATTTGTGCCATAATTATAACTTTTTTCCCTAATTTACTAAACTTCATTTTCACTTCGCCAAAATCAACAAAAATTATAATCCTTTTGATGCCTGCTTTAATCTCAAGCGCAATCTATACCATTTTAAGAGGCGCGCTTTGGGGGCAAAAACGCTTCTTTTCAATAAGCTTTGCCGAGTTCTTTGAACAGGGCGCAAGAATAATAATTCTCTTTATTTTAATGGTTATTCCATTAAGCCTTCCCGCTGACGAAAAAACTGCAATTAGCCTAAGTTTAGCCTGCATTTTTAGCGCAATTTTTGTAATTATTGTATATTTCGCTTTTGGAGGAAGGTTAGGCCGCACTAATAAAACCATGCTCCCATTAATCAAAAAAAGTAGCCCAATAACAGCAGTCAGAACAATTTCAAACCTAATTACTAGTGCAATTTCACTTATTATTCCAGCAAGGCTTATGCTTTATGGAATGTCAGCTAGCGAAGCGCTTAGTGAGTATGGAATAATTATGGGAATGACCTTCCCACTTTTAATGATTCCGGGGACGCTTATTGGTTCACTTAGCGTTGCAATAATTCCTGAAATTAGTGAGCAAACAACAAACATTGACGTTGAAGTTAAAAGCCGCGAAACACTTAAAAGTCAAATTAACTTAAGCGTTGGGCTTGCTATTGTCACTTCTTGCCTATTACTTCCTATGTTTTTAAGCGTTGGCAAACCAATTGGCGAATTCTTATTCAACAATGAAAAAGCCGGAATTTATTTAACCTATTCAGCAATTTTAATGATTCCCATGGGAATAAGCCAAATAACCGGCTCAATTTTGAATGCAATTGGGCTTGAAATTAAATCATTAAAAAACAGCGCCATAAGCGCAGCGCTACTATTTTTAGCAATCTATTTCTTACCTAAATATTTTGGCGTTTATGCTTTAATTATCGGTATGTTTTTACTAACTTCAACTCAAAGCATTCTAAACATAAAAATGCTCAAAAAACGCAATGTTATTGACCACCACGTAATTAACATATTATTCTCAATGCTCTTACTTATTCTTCCTTGTGTTTTATTAGGGATCTTTACATTTAATATAGCAACAAAATTTTTACCTCTATTTTTCAGTATATCTTTGTCGGCAATTATTTCATCAGGTTTATTGTTAATTTTGGTTTTTGTTACTAACATTTCAAACGTAAAAATGTTCATATTTAAACGAAGAAAAACATTATAAAATATTTTCAATAGTTATAATAAAATCATCTCTATAATGCATACAAAAATCTTTTAATGCATTTAATTCAACTATTGCCTCAGCAAAATCATTCATCATAACATAACTCTGAATTCTACTTAAATTAATTTCAACCTCTTTCATTCCGGTATGCCAAACAATCATCTTAAGATTATCGCTTCGCTTTTGCCAACTAGAATGAAGGTCTTTCATTATTGAAATGTTTTCTTCAGAATCAATATTATTTTCATCAACGCTTATTTTTTCTTCAAACTTAACCAACTCACCATAAAGATAAGAAAAACTATTTTGAATATAAACACTTTCAAAAACACAGAGCCCAACAATAAGCAGTATTATGACAATCATAACAGCCCATTTTTTCTTCATTTTAGCTCTCCTAAACTGACCTTAAAGTTTTTAGCACTCTTAAATCGCTCTTGTAAAAAGACATTTCCATTAGAATCCATAGTCATAATCAGAACTAATTTTACTGCATTTATTTTATGTGATTTTAATATTTTTTTGATATTTTCATATTTTATGTCTAAAACTGCAATATTTTCTTTCATGATTTTTCCGTCCATTATAATGTTAATTGGAAGTTCTGCGGGCTCACTTTTTATTTTTAAATCGTCTTTTGTTGCCGGACTAACATTACTTTTTGTTATACAACTCATCTTACCATTTGTTTCAATAATGGCATAGCTAACGTCTTCAAGATTAAAAATATTACAACCCCTTAGCGCCTCAATAAGATCGTCAAGGGTCATATTTAATTTTTTAAGTTCGTTATAATTTATCCCATCGTTATCCATAACAATAACCGATCTTCCTGAAACTAAATATCTTGCCCACATCACCTTTCTTGAAATAACACATATTAAAAAATGAACAACTAATAATGTAAAAATTGGAATAAGCCCATGACCAAGTGGAACGCTAATTTCCGCCATTGGAACACAGGCTAGGTCTGCAATTATTAAAGTTATAACAAGCTCAAAAGGTTGCATCTCACCAATTTGACGCTTCCCCATTAGACGAATAACAATTAGAATAAAAATGTAAATTATTACCGCCCTTATTGCCATTAATCCCATATATTTCTATTATTATCACTATGTTATTTTATAAACCGGTATTGACACAATCGACATTTTATGATAATATTTTTATATAGAGAGGTTGTTTTATGAGCAATGTTAAAATTCCTAAATTTAAATATTTTGAAGATTCTTATTATTTAAATAGCGATATTGTTTTAACTGAAGAACAAAAAGATGCTATTTGGCAAAAAATAAGAAAAACTCGTCTTAATTGTATGGGGCTTATTGATTCAACATTACCAACTCCAATTAAAAAAGACGAGCCTGTTTTAAGAGGATTCTTTAATGACTATTCCCCTTATTATAGTATTGCCGAATATGGCCAAGCTTTTGTTAATGTTTTAAGTACATTATCTAAAGAAAAAGATAACTATAAAGAATTTGCAAACGTAATGCCGGTTTGTGATATTATTGGCGGAGTTTATTGTTTACTTCCTTTCCAGGTTTGCGATAATTCAAGTAAGATTATTGCCTTATTAGCAATTAAAGAAGAGCTTCCAACAATAACCGAATATGAGAAAAACCAAATTATTGACGCTCGCAATTATATCAATGAATTAGGCGATTATTACGAAGCAACTTATTCAAGATAAAAAACAAAAACACTTTACGATTTGTAAAGTGTTTTTTTATCTAAATTTTACCATAAAACCTTTGCTAGATATTTCCCTGTTATGCTTTTTGCTTTCTTACAGATTTCTTCAGGGCTTCCTGTTGCAACAATCTTTCCGCCTTTATCTCCGCCTTCTGGCCCCATATCAATAATGTAATCAGCTTGCTTAATCATGTCAAGGTTATGTTCAATAACTAAAACACTGTTTCCAGTTGAAACAAGCCTTTGAAGCATATAAACAAGTTTATCAACGTCATAAGAATGAAGCCCAGTTGTTGGCTCGTCTAAAACATAAAGCGTTTTACCGGTTGGACGCTTACTAAGTTCGGTTGCTAGTTTAACCCTTTGCGCTTCACCACCACTAAGTTCCGTTGCTGGCTGACCAAGTTTAATATAGCCTAAACCAACATCATAAAGCGTTTGGATTTTATTAATAATACTTGGTTGGTTTTCAAAGAATTTTAAAGCATCTTCAACCGTCATCTCTAAAACATCATTAATATTTTTACCCTTATAAGTTACCTGAAGCGTTTCATGATTATATCTTTTACCATGGCAAACATCACAAGTAACATAAACATCTGGCAAGAAATGCATTTCAATTTTTAAAAGTCCGTCACCACCGCAGGCTTCACACCTTCCGCCTTTAACGTTAAAGCTAAACCTGTTGGCCTGATAGCCTTTGGCTCTTGCTTCGCTTGTTTTAGCAAACAGCTCTCTTATAGGCGTAAAAACACCGGTATAAGTAGCAGGATTGCTTCGTGGGGTTCGGCCTATTGGTGATTGGTCAATAACAACAACTTTATCAAGGTGTTCTGCGCCCTTAATTTCGTCATATTTGCCTTCCACCATCTTGGCGCCATTTAGTTTATTTGAAAGCGCTGGAACGATAATATCATTAACTAAACTGCTCTTACCAGAACCAGAAACACCTGTTACCGCAACAAAAACACCAAGCGGAACTCTAACGTCAATATTCTTTAAGTTATTTTGCTTAGCGCCAATAACTTCAATAACTTTATTTTCATCAATTTTTCTACGCTTTGAAGGAAGCGCTATTTTCTTTTCACCGCTAAGATATTTTCCAGTTATTGACCTTGGGCAATTTATTATATCTTTAACGCTTCCCGTTGCAACAATTTCACCACCGTGAACGCCAGCCTTAGGACCAACATCAACAATATAATCAGCCTGTCTTATTGTTTCTTCGTCATGTTCAACAACAATAACAGTATTCCCAACGTCTCTTAAATTTTTGAGTGTCGAAATAAGCCTATCAGTATCTCTTGAATGAAGACCGATGCTTGGCTCATCTAGAATATATGTTACGCCAACAAGACCGCTTCCAATTTGCGTTGCAAGCCTAATTCGTTGCGCTTCACCGCCTGAAAGAGTTCCGGCACTTCTGTTTAGCGTTAAATAATCAAGGCCAACATCAATTAAAAACTTACATCTTGCTTTTATTTCTTTAATAATATCAGCAGCAATCTTTTCTTCTTTTTGAGTTAGTTTTAATGAGTTAATCCAATCAGCAATATCTCTAACACTTTTCTCACAAACTTGCGAAATGTCAAGTCCGTCAATCTTAACGCTTAAAGCCTGTTTATTAAGCCTTTTACCATGACACATTGAACATGGTTTTGTTTGCATATATTTTTCAATTTCTCGCCTAACAAAATCACTTTGGCTATTAGTATATCTCTTATAAAGATTGTTAATAATGCCATCAAAACGAGTTTTCATTTCTCCCTTGAAGTGCGCACTTTCATATTTAATATCAAGCATCTCGTCGCTTCCATAAAGAAGGATGTTTTTAAATTCAACCGGCAAATCTTCAATTTTTGAATCAAGGCTAACATTATATCTCTTAGCAAGTTCAGCAATATGTTTTGAATAATAGTCGCCATTAAAATAACTGATTTGCATGAAACTATTATCTTTTAATTTTTGGCTTCCATCTTTAAAAACAAGATCAGGGTCAATCTCCATCTTAAAACCAAGACCAGAACAATCTGAGCAAGCCCCTAAAGGAGTATTAAAAGAAAACAACCTAGAACTAATTTCACCAAATGAGAACCCACAGCTGTCACAAGAATGTTTGGTGTTAAATAAAGAAATTTTACCGTTAACGTCAACAGCAACCAATCCGTTAGCAAGTTTTAAAGCCGTTTCAATTGATTCAGTTAACCTACTTCTAATATCATCTTTTAAAATTAACCTATCAACAATAACGCTAATATCGTGTTTTTGTTTTTTATCAATTTTAATCTCATCACCAAGCGTAAAAACATTTCCATCAACATTAACTCTAACAAAACCTTGTTTTAATAAGTCTTCAAAAAGTTTTGCATATTCGCCTTTTCTTGATCTAACCAATGGAGCCAAAACCATAATTTTAGAATCAGGTTCGTTCGCTAAAACTTTCTTAACAATAATATCAATACTCGTTGTTGAAATTGGGGTCCCACAATTTGGGCAATAAGGAACGCCAATGTTAGCAAACAATAATCTAAAATAATCATAAATTTCAGTAACCGTTCCAACAGTTGACCTTGGGTTAGAACTAGTTGTTTTTTGATCAATTGCAATCGCTGGGCTAAGCCCTTCAATCTTCTCAACATTTGGCTTTTGCATTTGGCCTAAAAATTGTCTAGCATAACTTGATAGGCTTTCCATATATCGCCTTTGGCCTTCAGCAAAAATTGTATCAAAAGCAAGGCTACTTTTCCCAGAGCCTGACAAACCCGTAAATAAAACTAGTTTATTGTGCGGAATTTTAACATTAATATTTTTGAGATTGTTTTCACGAGCCCCAACAATTTCAATAAATTCTTTCATTTTTCTTTCCTTAATACTTATTATTTGCAATTTTAAATAATTTTTAGAAGTATTATGAATAACATAATACCCTATTTTATTCAAAATTTAAAGTGGTTTTATAAAAATTTTAACTTTTTTCAAGTTTTTTATTTAGTTTTGCAATTTCTTCTCTTATCTCAATTGCCTTTTCAAAATCAAGATTAGCAGCAGCAACTTTCATCATAGCCTTTAAATTTTCAATCATTGCAGGTATGTTTTCTTTGTTAACTGCCTCACTCTTATTATCAGTTTTTGTTGAAATTTGAAGCGCGTTTTTAATGTCCTTTATAATAGTTTTAGGGGTTATGTTATGCTTAATGTTATATTCTTTTTGAATCTCGCGGCGCCTGTTTGTTTCTTTAATGGCCTTATCCATTGATTCGGTAATGGTGTCAGCATACATAATAACTCGCCCTTCACTGTTTCTTGCAGCACGCCCTATCGTTTGAATAAGACTTCCTTCACTTCTTAAAAAGCCTTCTTTATCAGCATCAAGAATAGCAACAAGTTTAACTTCAGGAAGATCAAGCCCTTCTCTTAAAAGATTGATTCCAACAATAACGTCAACTTCTCCGCTTCTTAAGCTATTGATAATCTCAATTCTTTCCATAGTTTTAATTTCGCTATGAAGATAAGTTGATTTTATTCCATTTTCTTTTAAATAGGCTCCAAGGCTTTCCGCCATCTTTTTAGTTAAAGTTGTAACTAAAACCCTTCCGCCACTTTTAATAGTTTTATTTATTTCGCTAATCAAATCATCAATTTGATTCTTTGTTGGTTTAACACTAACTTCAGGATCAAGCAACCCTGTTGGCCTAATTATTTGTTCTGCTATATTATCGGCATGTTCAAGTTCATAAGGACCTGGCGTTGCTGAAACACAAATCATTTGGTCAATTTTTTGCTCAAACTCGCTGAATTTTAGCGGACGATTATCAAAAGAAGATTTAAGCCTAAAACCATAATCAACTAGGTTTTCTTTTCTCGCCCTATCGCCATTAAACATTCCCCTAATTTGAGGAATTGTTATGTGGCTTTCATCAATCATAAGTAGCCAATCATCAGGAAAATAATCAAAAAGAGTATATGGCTTCTCGCCCGGTTTTCTTCCATCAAAATATCTTGAATAGTTTTCAATGCCGTTACAATAGCCCATTTCCCTTAACATTTCAATATCGTAACTAACACGTTGTTTAAGCCTTTGAGCTTCAAGCAGTTTATTCTTTTCTTCAAGCGCCTTAACTTCAACTTCCATATCTTTTTCAATTTGTTTTAACGCGCTTTCAAGTTTTTCGCTTCCAACAACATAGTGGCTCGCTGGGTAAATTGCAGCGTGCTCAAGAGTTGCAATTGTTTTTCCGCTAACCGCTTCAATTTCACTAATTCTATCAATTTCATCACCAAAGAATTCAACCCTAATTGAATGCTCACTTTGGGTTGCTGGGAAAATATCTAAAACATCACCATTAACCCTAAAGTTGCCCCTAGCAAACTCAAAATCGTTACGCTTATATTGATTGTCAACAAGTTTTGAAATAACCTTATCCCTGCTTATTTTCATGCCTGGGCGTAAACTAATTGCCATCTTTTGATATTCGCTTGGCTCACCCAAACCATAAATGCAAGAAACTGAGGCAACAATAATAACGTCTTTTCTTTCAAAAAGTGCGCAAGTTGCTGAATGCCTTAATTTATCTATTTCGTCATTAACCTGAGTTTCTTTTTCAATATAAGTATCGCTTGAAACGATATATGCTTCAGGCTGATAAAAATCATAATAACTAACGAAATAGTTAACACTGTTATTTGGGAAAAACTCTCTAAACTCATTACAAAGTTGGGCCGCTAACGTTTTATTATGAGCAATAACAAGCGTTGGCCTGTTAACTTCTTTAATAATATTGGCCATAGTAAATGTTTTTCCGCTTCCGGTAACGCCAAGCAAAACTTGAGTGCGCAAACCATCACGCACCCCATTAACTAAACTCTTAATGGCTTCTGGCTGATCGCCAGTTGGCTTCATTTTAGAATTAAGTTCAAAAACATTTTCTTTGGTCTTTTCCATTTTCAACTATATTATAACCTTTTTTGGTCATTTTACAACAGGTTATAACCAATTTTCTATTTATATATTATAAATTCAACTATAATATATTGACAAAATTATGCTTAAATATTAAAATTTAAACATAGGAGAATTACATTAATGAAACATTACAAAAGTACCAATTCAACAATAGCAAAAGCGTTCGCAATATTGCTTGGCGTTTGCTTATTGGTAACCCCATTACAAGATGACAGAATAAGCTCAGCTCCTGTTCAAAAAATGAAAGAAAGCATTTTAAATAATGAACTTGATGAAGATAGGTTTGGGGCTGAAAAGTTAAAATAATTTGATTATTTTAATTGTGCTTAAAGGAGCATTTTATGGAAAAAACTATGGATAAAATTGTTAACCTATGTAAAGGTCGTGGATTTGTTTACCCAGGAAGCGACATTTACGGCGGTTTTGCTAACACGTGGGACTATGGCCCTCTTGGTGTTGAGCTTGAAAATAATATTAAAAAAGCGTGGTGGAAACGCTTTGTTCAAGAAAGCGAAAACTCTTTTGGTGTTGACGCTGGAATTTTAATGAACCCAACCGTTTGGGACGCTTCTGGCCACACTCAAAACTTCAGCGATCCTAAAATGGATTGTAAAAATTGTAAAAACAGATTCCGTGCTGATAACCTTATTGAAGAACATTCAAAAGGTAAAGTTAGCGCTGAAGCAATGACAAACGAGCAAATGGAAGCCTATATTGATGAACACCATATCAACTGCCCTGTTTGCGGAAAACATGACTTTACGCCAATTAGGCAATTTAAACTTATGTTTGAAACAAGCCGCGGAACAATTGATAATGCTAAAGACGTTGTTTACCTTCGTCCTGAAACTTGCCAAGGTGAATATGTTAACTTCCTTAACGTTGCTAGAACAGCAAGAGCAAAAGTTCCTTTCAGTATTGCCCAAATCGGTAAGAGTTTTAGAAACGAAATAACCCCTGGTAACTTCTTGTTTAGAACTATTGAATTTGAGCAAATGGAGCTCCAAACATTCTGTAAAGATAGCGAAGCAATTGACATTTATAATCAAAACAAACTTAATGCTTTGCAATTCGCTAAAGACATCGGTTTAAATGAAAAACGTTTACGTTTCCATGATCATGAAAAACTTGCCCACTATGCTAAATGCGCTTGTGATATTCAATATCAATTCCCTATTGGCTGGGAAGAATTAAATGGTATTCACCACAGAGGAACTTGGGATCTATCAAGGCATCAAGAGTTTAGCGGAAAGAGCATGGTTTATACTGACCCTATAACAAATGAAAAATTCTTACCAACCGTTGTTGAATATTCAATTGGTGTTGGAAGATTAGCCCTTGCAACACTTTGCGAAGCCTATGATGAAGAAACACTTGAAAATGGCGAAACTAGAATTGTTATGCACCTTAACCCTGCTATTGCGCCATATAAAGTTGCAGTTCTTCCACTTCAAAAGAATTTAAATGATAAGGCTAAAGAAGTTTTAAGAATGCTTAATAAACACTTTATGTGTTCTTATGACGAAGCGGGATCAATTGGTAAAAGATATCGCCGTCAAGATGAAATCGGAACGCCATTCTGCGTAACTATTGACTTTGATAGCTTAGAAGATGAAACTGTTACAATTAGAGATCGTGACACAATGGAACAAAAGCGCTTAAAGATTAAAGAATTAGTTCCTTATATCTATTCAAAAGTTGAATTCTAAAAAAGAAAAACACTTGGCTATTCCAAGTGTTTTTTATTGCCTATTTTATAAAGTTAACGCTGCAACAGAATCTTCATATTTATCAATAAGCGTTTCTATTTCTTCTGTTATAGTGTTAATGTCTTGCCCATTAGCATACATTAAAATTCGTTGTGTTTTTCTAATCCTGATTATTTGATAATATGCCATACATTTTTCAAGCCCAGATAATGTTTCAGGGTTTCCAACCGCATTAACATTAATGTTTATTGCCTGGTCAATTGATAAATTGTTATAAAGTTTAATATAAATATCGTTCAAGGCCTTTTGTCTTTCTTCTTGAGTTAACAACTTATCTGACGCAACACAGTCAACATAAGTTCCAAAACACCAATCATAAACATTAGAATTAGCAGTAAGTTCTTTAAATGCAAGTTCGCTTGCTTTATCAGTGAAGTTTGATAAATAATAACTCTTAACAAGTTGACTTGTTAAATATGAATCATAATCCGCAACCAAAACAAGCCTTGATTTTTCAGTTGTTTGAGAAATGGCGCTTTGATTAACTTTAACGCAAAATGCGTTATAATCATCACGCTTCTTCATTTCTTCAATAAGCTTGCTAGCCGTATAATATTTTTCTGTTGAAAGATTCATTTCAATAGCATTATATAAATCAACAACTTGCCCCGTTTTATAATAAGTTTTTTCAAGCAAAACTGCTTGAGCATTTTTACTTACATAATTTGAAGCGGCTTTAGGGTTAATTGAACAAATGCTAACAAAAACAAACCCAACAACAACGAATATTGCTAACAAGGTTTTGCAAATGGTTTTAATAACAACTAAATCAATCTTACTCTCTTCGTTCATTTTATTCACCTAGTTTATTTAAAACACTTATCCTTTCAAGATGTCTTCCACCTTCAAATTCTGTTGTAAAGAAAGTTTTAATTATCTTTTCAATTCTATTCTTAGTTAAATTTAATTTAACAACGCCATCAAAGTAACCTGCTGGCAAACAAAGACAATTAGCGTCTTCATGACGCCTAGCATAATATGCCGTTTCTTCATTTGTTGCAAGGCAAGCCCTAATTCCACGGAACTTATTAGCAACCATCATAACGCCAACCCCTGTTCCACAAACTAAAACACAAGCCTCATCACTATTTAATTTTGAAACAACATTTTTTGTTGCGTCAACATAGTTTTCATTATTTGATTCAACAATTTCACCTTTAATTTTAAGGGCTTTTAAGCAATCTAAAATAAAGGGCTTAATTTTATCCCCCCTATAATCGCCAGCAATTATTACTTTTTTGAAGTTTTCTTTTCGCATATTATTCCCTCTTTTAAAAGTATATTGATAAGTTTTACGCAATTATCAAAAATTATTCTAGCAGTTTCTCTGTATTCATTAACCCCTAATCCGTAAGGGTCACTAACATTTGCTCCACCAAGTTCGGCAAACGTTTGAGTTTTATTTAAACAATTAAACTTGTTAACAATTTCAACCTTATGCCCTGAAGTTAAAGGAACTATAAGGTCTGCTTTATTTACCAAATTAAGCGTTAAGGCTTTAGATTTCTTTTTAGGGATTATTTTTAATTCTTTTAAAACAACTCTAACATTATCTGCATATTTAGCGCCATCAACAGCATAAATCCCTGCGCTTTCGCAGTTAGCGCCGGTTAGTTTCGCGCTTTTTAAAAGGTGTTTAAAAATATATTCACACATTGGACTTCGGCAAGTATTCTCAGTGCAAACGAATAATATATTAAACATAACTTCTCCCTAAGTTAAGATTATCACATTTTAATAATGATTGTCAAAAAAATAAATGAAAAAAGGGCTTATTTGCCCTTATTCTTTCTCACTTTGGCTATCAGTTTCTTCTTCTATTTGTTTATATTCAATAACCTCATAATCACTGAGCTTAGATTTTTCAACCATAAAGTCATAAACTTTGTCTCTTAATTCCTGTTGCGCATCTTTTTGGTTTAACTCAGGATTAGGAACAAAAACATCACTAATATAAACCGTAACATTTGCTTTTCTCATAAAAGATAAGAAGCCTTTTGGCTTGGTGTAAGCAACAAAGAAAGCAACAACCGGCGCATTAAACTTAACCGGATATTTAAAAGATGAACTAGTAAAAGGTCTAACCCCTGTGTAATATGGCCAAATGTGTGCTTCAGGGTAAATTGTTATATGCCCTTTTTTATGGTAATATTCAACAGCACTCAAAAACTTCCTCATTCCTGAAGTTTGAGATGGCAAAGGAAGCGCCCCAAGCATCTGAACGAGTGTTCTTATTCCCTTAATAGAAACGGCATCAGGATTAACAATAATTCTGTTTCGTTTTGGAAAGGCTAAAATATTAGGAGTATAGGCGTCAACAGCCGAAGTATGGTTTCCATAAAGGAAAATATTTTGTTTTTTAACCTGTTTTAAACTTTTTTTATTAACAATTTTAACTCTTAAAATAAGCCTTTCAAAAATATAAATTAATGGGAAAACAAAAATGTAATACAAAATAAAGGAACATATCTTAAAGAAAAAGTTTTTATGAATAAACTTAAAGTTTTCATCAACTTTAACCTGTTTAATCTTTGTTCCAGCAAAGTCATCATTTAATGGGTCTTTATAATAAATAACCTTCTTACTTTTGACCTTTTTTGGCATTACTTACCTCAACCATCATTTTTTCCATCATCTGCATGCAATAAGTTAAGCTATTTGTTTTAGAACTTTCAAGATATTTCTTTTCAACTTTTGCCTTTTCTTCTTTATTATCAATCCAATAATCAATAACTCTTGCTAAATCTTTAGGGTCTCTAGTTTTAAAGATGCACCTATCATCAACAGCAAAATATCTTGTTGCGCTAAGTTTTGAATCAGAAACGATAACAAGTTTTCCGCAACCAATCGCTTCAAGGCAAGCAATTCCTTCAAGCTCAATATCAGCAGGGTGAATATAAAGATCAGCGCTATTTAAAATATCAACTAATTCTTGCCTAGAATAGAAAGCAAAAATTGGCTTATTAGGAAGCTTTTCACCAAGTTTCTTATAATATTTCTCTTTATGCCCTTTCCCAGCTAAAATGATTTGTATTTTATCTTTATATTTAGATAATTCTGCCGCTTTAAGCAAAATATCTTGTGATTTTTCGCGCTCTAACCTACCAGTGCTCAAAATTAAAATTTTATCTTCAAACTCTGGTTTTTTAGGGGTTGGCTTAGCTTGCATCATCTCATTAATTCCGTTTGAAATAACATAGCCATTGGTTTTTCTTTTGATGTGCGCTTCAAAAGTATCTCTAATAAATTCCGTTGGATAATGAATAGCATCAACATTTTTATAAAGATTTTTCCAAATAACTTTATAAACTAAATGGTTAACCCATTTTAGCCTATTCATCTTAATATATGAAGTAAAGTTCTCTGCTTGCATATGAAAACCAGCAGATATTGGACGCCCCATCTTTTTAGCAATTTTAGCTGTTTTATTTCCTAAAGCAAAAGGAAGCATAATATGAACGTGATCAACGCCTTCAAGCGCTAACTTAATTATTGTTTTATCAGCTTTAGCTAATTCAACGCCAGCATTTTTAACATAGTTATTAAGTGGCCCCATGTTAAGCGTTGGAACAACGTAATATCCTTCTTTTCCCATTTTAGTTTTATCACAACAAAGCACTCTAACTTCGTTATTCTTTTGAAGATGTCTAATTAAATTCATTGCGGCAACAGTTGTGCCATTATTTTCTTCTCCTAAAACATCGCAAACGACTAATATTCTCATAATTTCCTCTAGTGTAAAAAATAGTGAGTTCTCTAACTCCTTAATAATTATATAACATAACAAATTATTAAAAAAGCGAATTGTCACATATGCTCGTTTTTTTGTTAATTTTATACAAAAAAAGCACCAAATATGGTGCTTTAATCTTTTTCATTTTCAGCGTTTTCTTTTTCTTGAAGTTCGCTTCTTAGGTTTGAAATAACTTCCCTAAGATAATCAATATCTTCCTGTTGCTTTTTAACTTTATATTCAAGCCATTCTGATTTACTAAGGTTTCCCATAAACGCCCCCATGGCTAGTTTATGAAAACACAAAAATTTTATTCTTAATTATTATCCTCTTTAGGAACCATAATGTTAAGCCCCTCAGGAGTTAATAAAAAGATATTACCAGAAACCCTTTGCGTGCTTCCGTTTAACGCATAAACTGCGCCACTAACAAAGTCAAGCATTCTTTGGGCTTCATCATCACCAATTCCATCAAGGTTAAGAATAGCAGATTCTCCTTGCTTCAAAAAATCCACCAGCTTTTGAATCTCGTGATAATCTTTTGGATAAAAGAAAACAACGTTCTTTGTTCCATACCCACCCATATTGTTGCTTAAGTAATTATCACTTTCAAATCTTTCAGCGGTGTTAAATTGATCAGGGTCATGAGCAAAAGAATTTGAGTCCATGCTCATTTGTTGTTGCTCTGGCTCAACGTCTTTTTGTTTTTTACGTCTTCTTTCTTTTTTGTTTAATGAAGGATCATCTTCTTCACCTTCATTTCCCATGCCTTTCATTAACCAATTAAAAAGCCCCATAATTCTATCCTCTTATAGTTATTTTAACATATTTTTACAATAAAACAAACAATTTAACTATATTTATAAAATTTAAGGGTTTTAAATGGGTTTTAGCAACAAGCCCCTCATTTTGTCATTAGATGTTAATAATTTTATAAAATATTGCGCTTTTTACGCTAGTTTCGAGGTTTTTTGCAGTTTTCTATTTGAATAGTATATCAAACATAATAGTTATTTTTTAAAAATCGCGTCACCCTTTATTGAGTTTTTGACTAAGGTTAAGATAAAATGAAAGTGTTGGGATTGTGATAAAAATCGAGCAATTAAACTAAACAAATCACATAACTGCCCTATTTCTATCACAAACATAATAACC
>JAFZXQ010000034.1 GCA_017616705.1 Clostridia bacterium
ATTTTACATATTTTTCATATATTTAATTCCATTTTTGCGGTTTTATTTGTGGTTTATTGATTACCAACAATTAAAAATATTAAAAAACTGCAAATAACATAAAAGCAACAAAAATACGCAACAAAAAACCGCTTAAAAGTTAAGCGGTTGGTTTGTTTTCTAATTTAATTAGTCATTTTTATAAGGCAATAAAGCCATAACTCTTGCTCTTTTAATAGCATTTGTTAATTCTCTTTGATGCTTAGCGCAAACCCCAGTTGTTCTTCTTGGAATAATTTTGCCCTTTTCAGTCATAAACTTTCTTAATTTTGTTGCATCTTTATAGTCAATAGATTCAACTTTATCTGTGCAGAATGGGCAAACTTTCTTTGGAGTTTTGCGAACCTTTTTAGGGTTCTTATCATCATAGTTAGATTCTTTATTAAATTGCTTTTTCATTACGATTCTCCTTTAATTAAAATGGAAGGTTATCGTCATCAATAGGCTCAAATTTGTTAACAACTTCTTCTTTTGGAAGTTCTTTTTCACCATCATCATCGCCAGTTGCAGAATTCTTAGTTGTTAAAAATTCAACAGTTTCAGCAACGATTTCAGTCATATACCTTCTTTGACCATCATTACCTTCATAGTTACGTGTTTGAACTGATCCAACAACTGCAACTTTGCTACCTTTTTTGATATATTTATAGCAATTGTCAGCTTGATTACGCCAAGCGATAACTGGCAAAAAGTCAGTTTCTCTCTCGCCGTCAGAGCTTGTAAAGTTTCTGCCTACTGCAACAGTAAATCTGCAGAAATTAATTCCATTGTTTGTTGTTGTTAGTTCTGGATCTTTGGTTAAGTTACCAATAATTACAACCTTATTCATAATTTTTCTCCTTACTTCTTTTCGATCATTGTTCTAACAATGCCGTCTGTAATTTTCATTAATGCAGTTAATTTGTTAGGAACTTCAGGGTTTGATTCAAAGCTCATTAAACAATAATAACCTTCGTTTTTATCGTTAATTGGGTAAGCGTATTTCTTTACGCCAAATTTTTCTGGCTCTTTTTCAACAACGCCACCATTATCCTTAACGAATTTAACGAACTTTTCAATCAAAGCATTTCTAGCTTCGTCACTAACGCTTGCATCAATAATATAAAGCAATTCGTATTTGTTCATTATCTTACCTCCTTCTGGACTCATTCGGCTAAGAAAAATTCTTAGCAAGGAACTGTTAGTTTGATTATAAACGATTTTGTAAATTTTTGCAAGAGTTTTTTAAATTTTTCTTAAATCTTAAAATCTTAAATTGACATAAATTTAACTTTAAGGTATATTATTATTAAGTAAACAACTTAGGAGATAATATGGCACGCAAAATAAAAACAGATAAAGAAGAAATTAATAACCAGCCTGAAAATATGGCTGCTGTTCAAGAAAAAACCAATAAAAGCGTTAAAATTGAAAAAGTTGCTAAGCCAGATAAAAAGGTTGTTTTCTCACGCAAGAAAAACGCTGAAAAAGGCGAAGTTAAACAAACGAGAATTAGAAGATTTAAAGCCGAATATTCAACCGGTTTAACTAACGAGCAAGTTGAAGATAGAAAATCAAAAGGGCTAACTAACTTTACTCCTAACACAAACGTTAAAACCTATAAGAGCATTTTCGTTGAAAATATCTTCACTTTCTTTAACCTACTCTGCTTTGCAATCTTTGCTAGTCTTGCAATTGTTGGCGCATGGAGCAACTGTATCTTCATGTTCGTTATTATTGCCAACATTGCTATCGGAATTATTCAAGAAATTAGAGCAAAGCGAACAATTGAAAAGTTAAGTCTTCTTACCGCCCCAATTGTTAAAGTTGTTCGTGATGGAATCGAACAAACAATTGACGTTAATGAAGTTGTTTTAGACGATATCATTATTCTTTCAACCGGCAAACAAATCGTTGCGGATTGTATTGTTTTAGAGGGCTCAATTGAAGTTAATGAAAGCCTCCTTACTGGTGAAAGTTTACCAATTAAAAAGAAACCTGGTGACACCATCCTTGGCGGAAGTTTTGTTGTTAGCGGATCTTGTCACGCAAGAGTTGATAAAGTTGGCGCAAACACTTATATTCAACAGCTTTCAAGCAAGGCTAAAAAATATAGAAGGCCAAAAAGTGAGCTTTTCAACTCCCTAAAACTCATCATCAAAGTTATCGGTATTATTCTTATTCCGCTAACAATTTTAATGTATATTAACAACTATGTTGCAAGTTCTCACGTTGGAACTCCAAGAATTATTGAAACAATAACAAGCACGGCCGGTTCAATTATAGGAATGGTTCCTTCAGGAATGTTCTTGCTTTGCTCTGTTGCCCTAACCGTTTCTGTTATTAGGCTTGCTAGAAGAAAGGCCCTTGTTCAAGACCTTTACTGCGTTGAAATGTTAGCAAGAGTTAACGTTTTATGTCTTGATAAAACGGGAACAATAACTGACGGAACGATGAAAGTTTATAACTGCATTCAACTTTCTAATACTGATATAACCTTAAAAAGAGCAGTTGGAAGCATTCTTTCTGCCCTTCCTGATAACAACCAAACTAGCCAAGCGCTTATCAACTATTTTGGCTATAACAAAGAATTAAAGCCAATTGCAACGCTTCCTTTCTCAAGTCAAAGAAAATTAAGCGCTGTAACATTTGATGGCCACGGAACATATATCCTTGGCGCTCCTGAATTTGTTATGCCTGAAATGAGCGATAAGAAAACTCTTAACATGATTGAGCAATATTCAAAAGATGGTTACAGGGTTTTACTTCTTGCTCATAGCGACTCTAAAATTCAAAAGGATAACGTTCCAGCAAACAAAACTGCCGTTGCCCTACTCATCTTAGAAGATAGAATTAGAGATGAAGCCATTGCAACAATTGAATGGTTTAAAAACAATGGCGTTAAAGTTAAAATCATTTCTGGTGATAACCCACTAACCGTTGCTGAAATTGCTAAAAGAGTTGGCGTTGCTAACACTGAGCAATTCATCAACCTTGAAGGAATGAACGAAAAACAAGTTATTGCTGCCGCAAATAAATATACAGTTTTCGGCCGTGTTACCCCTGATCAAAAGGCAATTTTGGTTAGAGCAATTAAGGCTAATGGCAACACTGTTGCAATGACTGGTGATGGCGTTAACGATATTCTAGCGCTTAAAGAAGCCGATTGCGCAATAGCAATGGCAAGCGGAAGCGAAGCCGTTAGAAGCGTTAGCCACATGGTTCTTTTAAATAGTGACTTTGGAAGCATGCCTGAAACGGTAAGAGAAGGCCGAAGGGTTATAAACAACGTTCAAAAGAGCTCAAGCTTGTTCTTTATGAAAACGATATTCTCTATCGTGTTTAGCGTGTTTATGCTAATTATTAACAAGGTTTATCCTTTAAAAACCGTTAATAACTTCTTGCTCGAAACCTTTGTTATAGGAATCCCGAGCTTCCTACTCGCGTTCTTGCCAAATGACAAGCCGATTGAGGGTAAGTTTATTTACAACCTGTTTAAAAACGCCCTCCCTGCCGCTATAACGCTTATTTTAAACGGAGTTGCCGTTTACCTATTTGTTTGGTTAACAAAAGGAACGCTTGACTGCACCAACGTTTTAACAACAATGATGATGATAACCGTAACCTTTACTGGTTTAGTTCAGTTATTAAGGCTCTGCAAACCTTATACTGCCTTTACCGGAACGCTCTTTGTTACAATGCTTGCGTGCTGCTTAGTTGCAATGCTTTGCTTCCCTGCTTTCTTTACAATAACCGCATTAGAGTTAAGCGATATGCTTTATTCAATCGTTTTAATCTTGCTTGCTCCAACAGTTATGAATGCGCTTTACTTCTTGTTTGAAAAGATAAAGTTATAATTAAAAAATTAACCAACCCTTCTGGGTTGGTTTTTTGTTGCCTAAATAAAACTAGAAACTTCAACATTAACAATAAGGTCAACATAACTTAAATAATCATCAGCATTAGGAATTGAGCTTATAAACTCTCCCCACTCTTTATTGTTAAATTTATATGCTAAGTCAGCAAAGCCAAAAGCGTCAGCGCCGATGGCTTTTGTTTTATTAAAAACAATTCTTACATCATTTTCTAATTGGCAGGCTATTGCCCTTTCAAGCGTTTTAGTTAAGTATGGTTTTTGGGCAATAAATGCGCCGCTTAAAATGGCGTTATTATTAACCTCTAAAAGCTTTACTTTGTCAAGCATAATATTTAGGCTAAGAGTTGGCTTTTCGCCCAAACTTACGGCCATTTTAACGTTTTTATCGCTAACTCTAACTCCAACGCTAGCGTCATTATAAACATCATCATTAACACCATCAATAACGAGGTTAAATTGGTGCGAATTTTTTGCCTTTGCTAAAAGAAAAGCCCTTATCTCATTTTGATCATTAATCTCGCCTAAATACTTGCCATCTTTAAAGATTGCAAAAGGCGTGAAATATTTAATTCTGCCCTTTCCAACAGATTTGTTTTGTTCCCCTTCGCTTGAAAAATTGCTAGCATCAGTAGTTATTTCAAGTTCCGGCAAAATTGAAAATGCGCTTGGGTTAAAGGCGTCATCAATAAAGTTTTGAAGCGGAACCATTAACGTGCTGAGCGCTTCTTCTTTAAACATAAAAACCTTTTGAAGCCCTAACGAAACGCTAAGGTCAAGGTCGCTCGTTTTGGTTATAACGTCTTTAGCGCTTCCCTGAGAATAAGCAAGCATAACGCTCGTTGGGATCTGTAAATCACGCAAAAAATAATCAAGCGCCTTAATAGCGTTATCTTCTAAAACTGCCTTGCTTAAAATAATAAAGTTTGTGTGGCTAAGGCCAGCAATTTCGCCAATTTCAAAAGTTATTTTCTTAACACATTCAGTAACCGAACTTCCGCTTTCGCTAACAAAATCTAAAACCGCCGATTCTCCGCTAGCCTCTCTTGAAGAAAGTGGCCTTGCTATTTGGGCCGTAACAACATACCCGCTTTCATCTTTATCAATAGCAAGCCCCGTTATAAGCGCGCGGTTATTAAGACGCGCTTGGCTAGTTAAAGAAACGGGAAAAAGAATAAGCAAAAAGATTATTGCAAAAATCCATGCGTGGCGCGAGAAAAATCTAAACATACGCCTTTCTCCTTTTATCTCGTTTTTTGCGTTTTATTGTTAAAATAATTATAAAAGGAAGCAGATAATTAACAAAAATGCAGAAATAATGCGTTACTTCTCTAAATTTTTGCGCCGAAGTGTTTATTTCTTTGAAAACAAAAACATCTAATAAAAACAATGCTAACCCAATAATAAATTCAACAATTTGCTCTTTTTTTATATTAAAAACTCTGCAAAAACAAACGCCAGCAAAATAAATATAAATAGCAGTCGTTATAATCGTTGAAACCTGTTCAAAAAGAACTAAAAACCAATCAACCCTTCCCAAATCAAGGTTTAAAAAAGCAAACTGTGTTATTGCGCTAATGGCGTTAGTTTGGTATCCAGCAAGGTTGTTATAAATTGAATAAAAGCCTAAATAAAAGCCAGGAATAACAAACATGCAAAAAATAGCATAAGGAATAATCAACTTTAATGTTATTTTGTCATTTTTCTGCAATTTAACCTTTCCTGTGAGCAAAAAGACTATCCAAAACGAGCCAAACCATAATGTGTCACGCGCTAACTCATTAATAAAAACGCTAAATGAAGAATTATTAAGCGGTAAAATATTTGTTAAATCGCCGGTTAACAAACTAGTGATAAAAATTCCTGCTAGGCTAACAAAGATTAAAAGCGAAAAAATCTCAATCGTTCTGCCAAGCGTGTTAATTCCCTTGTTAGCAAGAAAAACAACAGTTATCAAAAAGATTAACCCAAAAAGCGCATAATTTAACTCATTAAACAAGTTATTTGCGAAAAAATCGTGGACTGATTCAAACGGCAAAACAGCAACAACAATCAAATAACAAAAGAGAATAAAATATAAAACCTTTGCCCCGCCTTTGCCCCAACTCTCGCTCGCTAGATTATATAAATCGCCCCTATCGTTAAACTTATTGAAAAAGTTAAGCGCAAGCCCTAAAAATAAAACATCTAAAATTCCTAAAACAATAAGTAAAATTATGCCGTCTTGCATAAGCGTTAGGCTAATAAGGCTTGGCAACCTCTCAAACTTGGTTGCAATTAAAACTATTAAAACAATTAAAATCGCCTGCCTCTTGCTAACCA
>JAFZXQ010000035.1 GCA_017616705.1 Clostridia bacterium
TAAAATCAACAATTAAAAATGGCGGTTTAATGGGAAAACTTGGTGCGCTTTTAATGAAAAAAGACTTTAAGAAAATGGCGCTTGACCTTGATTATACCCAACTTGGCGGGTCTCCATTTTTAGGGGTTAAAAAATTGGTTATAAAATCTCATGGTTCAAGCAAGGCTAAAACTATTTATTCTTGCGTAATGCAAGCCTATAAGTTGTATCAAAACAAAACTATGGAAAAAATTAAAGAGAGTATTAATAGTTTAGGAGAAGATAGTGAAAAATAATTTTAACTTTAGTGAAGTTAAAGAAAGGCTTGGGGTTAACGTTAAAAGTGAAAAATTATTAAAAACAGCTTTTACTCATTCTAGTTTTGCTAACGAGAATAAAGTTGAAAGCAATGAAAGGCTTGAGTTTCTTGGTGATAGCGTTTTAGGGTTTATTGTTACCGAAAAGATTTATAAAAAAACGCATCTAAATGAAGGCAATCTTTCAAAGCTTAGGGCGCTTTTAGTTAGCGAAAAACCTTTAGCCGAAATCATTGATAAACTTGACCTTGAAAGGTTTATGTTAAAGGGTGTTGGCGAAACAAAAAATAAGGTTATCTCAAACGCAATAAAATGCGACCTTTATGAAGCAATCGTTGGCGCGCTTTATCTTGATTCAGGAATTGGCTTAGCGAGGGAGTTTGTTGAAAAAACGTTAAACAAAAATTTTGAAGAGTTAGCAAAACTTAATGATTATGAAGATGCTAAAACAAAACTTCAAGAAACATTGCCTTATAAGAACATTAAATATTATGCAACTAAAAAAGGTGATGAGTTTAATCCGGTTTACTTCGTTGAAGTTAAAATTAATAATGTTGTTTGCGGAACAGGTCAGGCAACTAGTAAGAGAGCAGCAGAACAAATAGCAGCAAGTGTTGCACTAAAGAAATTAAAGGAAAAATAAGATGGCATTAAAATTTAAGAAAATTGAAATGTTTGGCTTTAAATCTTTTGCTGATAAGATTGAAGTTAAGTTTGAACCAGGGGTAACCGGAATTGTTGGCCCTAATGGTTGCGGAAAGAGTAACGTTAGTGATGCAATCCGCTGGGTTATGGGTGAACAAAGCGCTAAGGCATTGCGTGGCGCTAACATGCAAGATGTTATTTTTAACGGAACTGACACTCGTAAGAGGCAATCTTTCTGTGAGGTTTCGCTTTATTTTGATAACACCCAAAGGATCTTTCCGCTTGAATATGACGAAGTTGTTTTTACGCGTAAACTTTATCGCTCAGGTGAAAGCGAATATATGATCAACAAAACGCCTTGCAGAATGAAAGACGTTGTTGATGCTCTTAGAGATACCGGCCTTGGGCGTGATTCTTATTGCGTTATTGGACAGGGTAAAATTGATAGTTTGCTTTCAGTTAAGCCTGAAGACAGGCGCGCTATTTTTGAAGAAGCAGCGGGAATTAGTAAGTTTAAAAGCAGAAAAATTGAAGCCGAAAGAAAACTTGAAAGAGTTGCTGAAAACATAACAAGGCTTAGCGATATTATTAGCGAGCTTGAGCGCCAACTTGGGCCACTTAAAGATCAAAGCGAAAACGCTAAAAAATTCCTTGAACTAAAAGATAGGCTTAAAAATCTTGAACTTAATATTTACGTTTATCAATTTGACTCAGCTAGCGATAATAAGGCTAAAATTAGCGCTAGAATTGAAGAGCTTGCTAACGAACTTGAAGTTAAGCAACATGAGCTTCAAGCCGTTTTAGATGAATATACTTTTAGCCGTGAATCAATCCAAAATCTTGATTATTCTTTGACTAAATTAAGAGATGAGCAACTTGATTTAACTGTTAGCCTTGAAAAGAAGTTTGGCCAAGGAAACCTTTTAAAAGAAAGGCTTAATGGCGCAACTAGCCTTAGGGATAGTTTAAATCAAGATATTAGTCAAGACGAAGCATTAACTTTAACGCTAAGCGATAAAATTAATGAGCTTAAAGAGGCGAGCGTTAAAGCCGAAGAAAAATTAGAAGAAATCAATAAAATTATTGAAGAAACAAATAAAACATATCTTGATATTGTTGATAGAATAACTGCTGGTGAAACAGCTGCTGAAGAAAGCGGAAATGAAATTTATTCTGCGCTTGAAAAGATGGGTGACGTTAAAAATGCAATAGGAAGCCTTCAAGGTGAGAAAAATAGCCTTCTTTCAAGAAGAATTGAAATTGAAAGCAGAAAGAAAAATATTGCCTTAGACAAAGAAAACCTTAACGCTAAAATTAGCGAATTAGATAAAGAAAAACAAAGAATTAGCCAAAATCTTAGTTCTTTAACTAATAAGCAAGGCGAACTTGAATCAAGTTTAACAGCTATTAACCAAACAATAAGCGATACTCAAACTGCTTATCAAGAAGAGCTTGCTAATTATCATACTCTTTTAAGCCGCGCTAAAATTATGCAGGAAATGGCCGAAGAAAATGAAGGTTATATTTTAAGCGTTAAAAGGCTACTTGAGCAATCTAAAACAAATTCAAGCCTTGGCGGTAAAATTATTGGCGTTGTTGCAAAACTTATGAACGTTCCTGAGCGATATGAAACGGCAATTGAAATGGCTCTAGGCGCAAGCGTTCAAAACGTTGTTACTCATAATGAGGAAGACGCTAAATATATCGTAAACTACTTAAAAGATAGAAAGTTTGGTCGCGCAACCTTCCTTCCTGTTTCTAGCATGAAAGAAAGAAGCATTCCAAGCGATATGTTATCAAAACTTAACAGCAAAGGCGTTTTAGGAATTGCTAGCGATTTAATTTCATATGATAAAAACCTAACTCCAATTTTTAAGAGTTTATTAGGTTCAACTGTTATTGTTGATTCAATAGATAATGCTATTGAGCTTGCTAAGGCTTCAAGATATTCATTTAAAATTGTAACTTTGGAAGGTGATGTTATTAACCCTCAAGGCTCAATTTCTGGTGGGTCAAAGAAAGAATCAGCCGTTAACTTAATTTCACGTGAAAGAGAGTTGGCTGACACTAAGAAAGCCGCTGAAAATTCAAAAGAAGAGGTAACAAGGCTTTCTAAAAAACTTGAAGAAATAACTTCAAAGCGAAGCGCACAAAATGATAAACTTGGCGATTGTTTAAATGAAGTTAAAGCCGCTGAAATTAGTTTAACAAAAGTTTGTGATGATATTATTGCGCTTAAAGATAACCTTGAATCACTTAATGATGAAGATAAGTCGCTTAGCGTTTCAATTGAAACAATTTTAGATAAAGTTGAAATAATCGATAAAACTTTAGCTGAAGTTGAAAATAAAGAGCAAGAAATTAACGATCAAAGGTTTAATGCTAGTGAAACAAAAAAGATGGTGGCTTCAAAATATGACGCTCTTAAGAAAGAAAGAGAAAAATTATTTGAAGAGCTAACTGATTTAAGAGTTAAAAAGGCTAACATTGAAAATGAGATAAATGCTAATAATGCTGAACTTGATAGGTGTGAAACTGAATTAGCAATTAGCGAAAACAGAATTAACGAGAATAAATTAAACCTTCAAAAGAATCAAACAATAATTGCCGAACTTGAAAACGAGCTTTCTAAAATTGTTGACGTTAGTGAGCAATCACAAGTAAAAACTAGGCTTGATGAAATTGTTAAAGAATTATCAAATCTTGATATTGAAAAGGCCGAATTCCAAGCAAGAATGAATAATGCTGACTCAAAGAAGATGGAGCTTAATTCTGATATCAGCCGCGCACAAGATAGAAAAACAAAAGAGGAAATGAACCTCTCTAAAGTTGATACTGATATTGAGGCAATGCAGGAAAGAGTTTGGGAAGAATATTCAATGACTTATGCTGATTGCCTCAACTATAAAGATCTAACCTTTGACTTAACCAAAGGTTTAAGTGAGAGCGCTAAAATCAAGAAAGAAATTAGCGCGTTAGGCTTTGTTAACGTTAGCGCAATTGAAGATATTAAAACGGTAACGGCTAGATATGATGATTTAACTGCTCAAAGAGATGACCTAACCAAAACAAGAGATGATTTAACAGGCTTAATTGGCGAATTAACAAAACAAATGGAAACAAGGTTTACTGAGCAGTTTAACTTAATTAACCTTAACTTCCAAAAAACCTTTAAAGAATTATTTGGTGGCGGAAGATGTGAGCTTGTTTTACAAGATGACGTTAGTTGCCTTGAAGCAGGAATTGATATTATTGCTGAGCCACCTGGTAAGAAACTTCAAAACATTAACCTTCTTAGTGGTGGTGAAAAGGCTATAACTGCTATTGCAATTCTATTTGCAATTCTTAAATTAAGGCCAATGCCATTCTGCGTTCTTGACGAAATTGAGGCTGCTCTTGATGACGCAAACGTTGATAGATTTGCTAATTACCTAAAGAGGTTTAGTGAAGATACTCAATTTATTGTTATAACGCATAGAAAGCCAACAATGGAACTTGCTGATAGTCTTTATGGCGTAACAATGGAAGAAAAGGGTGTTAGTAAGATTGTTAGTGTTAAACTAAGTGATGCAGTTAAAAACTCAACGGAGGGCGCATAATGGGCTTTTTTGCGCGATTATTTAGCGGTAATAACAAAACAAAAATGAGTTTTGCTGAAAAACTTAAATATGTTTTTACCGGGAGCGAAATAACTGAAGATTTTTATGACGAACTTGAATTTGCCCTAATTAGCAGTGATATTGGCTCTAAAACAACAACACTAATTTTAGATGAGCTCCGTGACCAAATTAAAGATAAAAAAATAAAACAAACTGATAAAGCCAAAGAGCTTTTAAAAGATATTATGAAAGATATTTTAAAGAAAGCGGAAGGCGAAGACCTTGGTTTTCCTTTGGTTTTAATGGTTGTTGGGGTTAACGGCGTTGGTAAAACAACGGCAATAGGAAAACTTGCTAATTATTTTAGAACTAAGGGCAAAAATGTTTTAATTGCCGCTGGGGATACTTTTAGGGCTGCCGCTAGTGACCAACTTGAAGTTTGGGCAGAAAGAGCAAAGGTTAAGATTGTTAAAAGCAGTGAGGGGTCTGACCCTGGCGCGGTTGTTTTTGACGCAATTTCAAGCGCAAAGGCAAAAAATGTTGACTGTTTGATTATTGATACTGCCGGAAGGCTTCATAATAAAACAAATCTTATGGAAGAATTGAAGAAAATTTCTAGGATTGTTGAACGTGAGATGCCTAACGCAGAATTTCATAAAGCCATTGTTGTTGACGCAACAACTGGGCAAAATGCATTAAGCCAAGTTGAGCAGTTTAACGAAGCAGTTGGTTTATCTGACCTCGTTATAACAAAACTTGACGGAACGGCAAAAGGTGGTTTTTTACTAAGTTTAGCGAACGAGTTTAACATTCCGGTTAGATTTGTTGGCGTTGGCGAAACAATTGATGATTTATTGCCTTTTAACGCCGATGAATTTGTTGATTCAATCATTTAATTATAAAAAACCACTTGACAACTTAAATTTTAGGTTGTATAATACGAACGTAAAGTAAAAATGCTTTACAAAGGTTAAGTTATGAAAAATCTTGATCGTTTTAGTTATATAGCGTTATTTGATGCTTATAAAACGCTTTTAACTGAGAAACAACAACAAATTTTAACCCTTTATTATTTTAATGATTTTGGGTTAACCGAAATTGGTGAAAATTTAGGTGTTTCAAGGCAAGCCGTTTTAGACGCAATTAAAAAGGCTGAAACTGTTTTAGTTGAAAGTGAAAAGAGCTTAAAATTAGTTGAAAAATCTAAAAAGGTTAATGTGCTTTTAGATTCAATTAAAACTAGTGATCAAAAAACAAAAGAAGTAATTAAAGAGATTAAAGATTTGATTTAGAGGAGTTTATGGGGCTTTTATCAAACTTAGGTGAAAAACTTAATCATATTTTTTCAAAACTCACTAAAAAAGGGAAACTTACTGAGCTTGAAATTAAAGAAGCAATGCGTGAAGTAAGGGTTGCCTTGCTTGAAGCAGATGTTAATTTTTTGGTTGCCAAAGATTTTATTGCTAAGGTTACCGAAAAGGCAGTTGGTGAGGAAATTTTAAAGAGCCTAACTCCTGGCCAACAAGTTATTAAAATCGTTAGAGATGAGCTTGTTGAGCTTATGGGCGGGGGTGCCGCTAAACTTGAAGTTAGTTCTAACCCTCCAACAGTAATATTGATGTGTGGTCTTCAAGGTGCTGGTAAAACAACAATGTGTGGAAAACTTGCCTCGCTTCTTAAAAGTCAAGGCAAGAGGCCGCTATTAGTTGCCTGTGATATTTATAGGCCAGCTGCTATTGATCAGCTCAAAATCGTTGGTAAAACGGCTAATGTTGAGGTTTATAGTGAATCAATCAAAAACGCCGTAAAAATTGCCGAAAATGGTATTGCTCACGCTAAAAAGTTAGGGCTTGATACTGTTATTATTGATACTGCCGGAAGATTGCATATTGATGAAACCTTGATGGGTGAGTTAATTGAAATTAAGAAGGCAACTAAACCAACTGAAATCTTACTAACTATTGACGCAATGCTTGGTCAAGACGCTGTTAACGTTGGTAAAGAGTTTAATGAAAAACTTGATATAACCGGCGTGATTTTAACAAAACTTGATGGTGATACGCGTGGTGGTGCAGCGCTTAGTGTTAAAGCAGTAACCGGCAAACCAATTAAGTTCTGCGGAATTGGCGAAAAAATAGCTGATATTGAACCATTTTATCCTGACAGGATGGCTTCAAGGATTTTAGGAATGGGCGACGTTTTAACGCTCATTGAAAAAGCCCAAGCAAATTTTGATGCTGAGCAAGTCAAAAAAATGGAAGAGAGTTTTAGAAAAAATGCTTTTACATTTGACGACTTCTTAATGCAATTTGAGCAAATCAACAAAATGGGCAATATTAAAGACTTAATCGCTATGATTCCTGGGGCAGCTGGAAAGATTAATGCTAATGATATTGATGAATCAAGGTTAGTTAAGTTTAAGGCAATAATTCAAAGTATGACGCCAAGAGAAAGACTAAACCCAGATTTGATAAAGGCCAGCCAAAAAAAGAGAATTGCTGCGGGAAGTGGAACAACTATTCAAGATGTTAACCAACTTATGAAACAATTTGAGCAAACTAAAACTATGATGAAAAATATGAATAGTGGTAAGTCGCCAATGAGCTTGTTTGGTAAAAGGAAATTCTAAGAGGTTAAATAATCAATGAATAAAGATTATAGAAAGTTTGAATTGAGTGACTATAATAAAAATCATAAAAAATGCCTTAGCATAGCTAATTACATTATTCAAGCAACAAATGATTATAACGATATGCAAACCTCGCTAGAAAATTTTGTTTTTATGAGTTCTAAAAGATTAAATAAAATAATGTTTTTTAGTGATGTTATTTATATGTTAGAGCATAATGGTCAGTCTATGCTTGACGAACCTTATTATGCTTGGCCAGGTGGCCCTGCTATTATAACTATTTATAACGAGTATATAGAAGGTCTTGATTTAAATATGAGAATGCAACCTCATAATTATGAAGGTTTGCCAGAACTAACAGGTGAGATTACTAGCGTAATTGATACTGTGCTTCAAACGACAAATAAGGTTGGAACTGCAACATTAGTTGCAGAAAGCCAAAAATTAAAGCCTTGGCAAGTTGCTTATAAAAAAGCAGAAATAAAGAATTCTCTAATTGAGCCAGTAAGCAAAGAAAGCATTTATAATTTTTATAAAGAAAAATATGTTCCTTATGCTCAAAATGACGAAGAGAAAGAAAATTAATTTGGCATAACACGGCTTTGTCCGTTTATGATATATAAAAAAACAAAAAGGAGAAAAATATGGCAGTTAAAATTAGATTAACAAGAATGGGAGATAAGAAAACTCCATTCTACAGAGTTGTTGTTGCAGATTCTAGAAAGGCAAGAGATGGTAAATATATTGACCTTCTTGGAACTTTTAATCCGCTAACAAAACCAGAAGAGATTAAAATTGATGCTGATAAAGCCGCTTCTTGGTTAACTAAAGGTGCTGAACCAACTGAAACAGCTAAAGTTGTTTTACAAAAAGCAAAAGTTGCTTTCCCACAAAAGAAAGTAAAAGCTAAAAAAGCTGAAAAGAAAGCCGAAGTTAAAGAAGAAGTTAAAGCTGAAGAAAAGAAACCAGCAGCAAAGAAACCAGCCGCTAAAAAAACAGCAACAAAAACAACCGCTAAAAAAACAACTAAGAAAGAAGCATAGTTGGAGGGCGAAATGAAAGAATTACTTGAATTTGTTGTAACAAGCCTTGTTGATGATGCTTCAAGCGTTAGCGTTAGTGTTAAAGAAGGCGAGAAGTTTATTGATTGCTTCATTAAAGTTAATGAAAATGATATTGGAAAAGTTATCGGAAGAAATGGCAAGATTGCTAATGCAATTAGAACGCTTGCCCGTGCTTGCGCTAAAAAAACCAATAAAAAAGTTAACGTAAAAATTGAAAAATAGGGCATAAGGGGCGGTTTGGCCCCTTTTGTTTGTTATTATGGATAAATTTATAGAAGTAGGAATTGTTACCAAGCCTCACGGCGTAAAAGGTCTTTTAAAAATTAAAGGCCTTACTTTTGGTAACTATAATTTTGAAATTGGGAAAACTTTAAAGATTGATGACGTATGTTATAAAGTTTTATCAGTTAGTGGAACAAAAGATGAGCCAATTTTAGAGCTTAGCGGACTAAACTTTGACATTGCGCAAAATCTTAAGAATAAATCTGTTTTTGCGCCAAGAAGTGATACAACGCTAAAATCAGGATATTTTTGGGTTGATTTAATTGGTAAAAATGCAGTATCAGACGGCAAAATTTTGGGCAAGATTGACGATATCCAAAACTTTGGAAGCGCTGATGTTATTTATGTGTTGGGTGAAAAGAATTTTACTGCGCCTAGCGTTAGCGGATTAATCATTGAAGTTAATGAAACTAGCGTTATTTTTGATAAACAAAAACTGAGCGAGGTGATTTGTTATGAAGATTAGTTTTGTAACACTATTTCCTGAAATGTTTGAGCCTCTTAAAGCAAGTTTAATTGGAAAAGCGCAAGAAAAAAATGCGTTAAAAATTGAGATAATCAACATTCGTGATTTTAGCCAAGATAAACATAAAAAATGTGATGATTATCCTTTTGGGGGCGGAGCAGGAATGCTCATGACTCCTCAGCCAATTTATGATGCAATAACAAGCATTCGCGGTTATAAAAAAGCTCATAAAATCTATATGAGTCCAAAGGGTAAAACGCTAAACCAGGCTAAAGTTAAAGAGCTTTCAAAGTTTGATCATTTAATAATTCTTTGCGGTCATTACGAAGGAATTGATGAGAGGATTATTGACCTATTAATTGACGAAGAAATAAGCATTGGTGACTTTGTTTTAACCGGTGGGGAAATTCCTGCTATGGCGCTTGCTGATAGCGTTGCAAGGTTTATTCCGGGCGTTTTAGGCTCGCTTGATAGCACTGTTGACGAGAGCTTTAGCGACAATCTTTTAGAATACCCTCAATATACGCGTCCGCAAGAATTTAAAGGTTTAAGCGTTCCTGAAGTTTTAGTTTCAGGAGATCATGCAAAAGTTGATGAATGGCGCAAACAAGAGGCGTTAAAAATAACAAAAGCTCGCCGCCCAGATTTGCTTAGGTAGGTGAAATATGGTTGAAGAAAAGTTAAATCAAACAAATATTAACTGGTTTCCGGGGCATATGGCTAAAACCTTAAAAGAGATCGAAGCAAACATTAAAATTGCCGATCTAGTTTTATATTGTCTTGACGCACGTGCGCCATTTTCTTGCCTTAACCCAGAAATTGATAAAATTATTTCATCAAAAAGCATTGTTTATGTTTTAAATAAGAGCGATTTAGCTGACGAAGGTAAAACGGATCAAGCCAAGATAAAA
>JAFZXQ010000036.1 GCA_017616705.1 Clostridia bacterium
AACAAGAGAATAAATTGGAAAAACAATTTGATAAAGCCCAAGCCCCTCTGCCCCAACAATCCAAGTTAGCGGAAGCCTAAAAAAGGCACCTAGTGCCTTGCTTATAAACAATAACAAACAGAGCAGTATTGCGTTGTGAGCAAAAGTCTTTTTCATCTAGATTAGTATGCGCAATAAACTCTTGTTTATAAATAATTAAACGTCTTCTTCAAATGAAAGCGTAAACGAAATATTAGCCCCAACAAGTGCTTCCCCTGAAAGCGAGTGAAGCCAAACGTAAAAAGTCATTTCAAGTGGCTCGCTAATTGCGTTTCCTGATGCAATTTTAACCTTATCGCCCTCAAGCGTTTGCGAACTATTTAAAACATCTTTAAGCCCAACCTTTATATGCTCTCGCTCATCAGAAACATTTTCGGCGCCCTCAACTTTAATATCAGTGACGTAAAGTGCCCATTTTGTTTGCGAAGTTAAATAAAAAGTTGAATAAAGCCCCTCGCTGCCCTTTTGATCAGTTACCGTTGTTGGAATCTCATAGTCAGGGTCATCTTCGCCCGTAACGGGTTTTAGCCCCAATTTTGACGTTGATAATTTAAGACTATTTATCGTTTCATTTTTATCATTAGTTACGTTAATCCCTTCCTCTAAAACTATTTTAGGGTCGCCAACAACAACCTTTTTGCCTGGGTAAACAAATGCCATAAATGAACTTCCAATAATAGCAAAAAACAAAATAAGAAAAATGGTTAACATTACTGCGCCGATGTTTTTTCCTTCCATATAAACTCCTTAAAATAATGTTAACCTTATTAAAAATTTTTAAACAAAAAACCGGGCCAAGCCCGGCAATTTGTTTATTTCTGTTTCTTAGCGATAAGCCAAAGAGCAATTGATTGGAAAACAGCTAATCCAACAATAGCAACAAACATAATGATTGTGAAAACTGAAGGATTAACGATTAAGCAAACAAGCCCAGTAACAACGCAGATTAATGTTAAAATAACACCAATAATCATTGCATTTCTATTCATTTCCATAATTCTTACCTCTTACGAACATATTATAACACATATTTTTTGAAATTTCCATAGTTTTATGAAAATTTTTTATTTTTTAGTTCTGTCTTCTGACAACACTAAAAGAGTTGCCGCCGCGTCAGTATTAACCTTCTTTATAACCCGCCTGTCACTAAACTTTTTTCTAATATAATCTTTAATAACAGTTCCCTTATGAAAGCCGTGAACAACTAAAATCGCATCAACGTTAATATCAACTAAATCAAGCATATAAAGCAACTCACTTCGCGCTTCTTCTAGCGTTTTGTTATGAACGTCAAGTTCAACTATATTGCCATATTTTAATTTTAAAAACGGATCAATCATTATGACACCATTACAATATTGCCGTTTTCATCAGAAATTTCATTTGTAAACCTTAGGCGATCATCCCAGTTTTTATAGGTATAATAATTGTTTTCATCTTTCACATAAAGCATTTCAACATTTATTACGTCATATTCAAAATAAGTGAAGCCTATTCCAATTCCGTTTATGATATAAGACGAACTTGCAACGTTACCTGTTGCGCCATCAAGCCCCGCAACCAACCAAAGTTTATCAGGAGCAGGCGTTGATTTAACGCCACTGCTTATCAAAACTGACGTTTCAGCGCCCTTTTCTATTTCACGGTCGCCATTGTTATAAACCTTCCAAACTTTAAAATAGAAAGATTTAACCCTAGAACTATAATAAATTGTTTCATGAATATCGTTAACGTTAACGCCAGCCCATTCAATTCCACTATAATTATAAATATTCTTGTTAACCTTTGTGTTGTGGTCTGGGTCGAGTTCGTCAAATTCTGGATCTGGTTCAGCAAATTTTGGACTTGAAGCAACTTCAATCTCAGTTGCAACCATATATTTATGATAAACATTAACGTTAAGCATATATGTTCCCGTTATTGTTTTAGTTCCATCACTTGCCTCAATAAATGTTCTAAGCGTTATAAAGCCTAACGCATGAGGAATTTCGCCATTACTAACATTATAAACAACTGAAGTTTCAGAAAACCTATCAACAAAAGATTTTTTAACTAAAATTCTGTTGTTATCTTTATCTAACCTAACCCCATCACTATCAAAAGGCATAAGCTCTTCGCTTGATGCTGAAATATCAGGATGTGGCCAGTTAATAATGTTAACAGGGGTTGTTGAAAATGAAGCAATTTCAACGCCATTAGCATTAACGTTTGTTTCACCGTTAGAGCCAATCAATTTATAATAAAAAGAATAATCTTTGCCATCATCATACATAGTTACGCTTGAAACATCATTTCCGTTTTTATCAACGAAATGAAGCTCGTTTATTGAATTATCAATAACTGTTACATTAAACTTATCTCTAATGTTAGCGTTTCCTGAACAATAAGCAATTATTGTTGCCGTTCCAGCGCTAACAGGGCTAATATAATATTTACCATCTTTAACGATAACTTTAGCAACTTCTGGGTTTGTTGATTCAAAAGATAAACTAAATGCATTATTTGAAGCGCTAAACAAAATCTTAAACTCTTTTAATGAATTATTTTCGGTTGAAAGGTAAACCTCACAATCAGATAGTTCCCTATAAACAATACATTCAAAATCGGCTAATTCTTTTTCTGTTATAGAATCATCTTCATTTTTTATCGTTTGGGTAACGCTAAACGTACATTGCCCTATCTTTTTACCATAAATATTATAGCCATAAATTGGTTCATCTTCAGTTGCAATCTCATAGTTTTCAATAACGGCAACGCTTTCATCACTTGAAGTAAACGAATAACTAACCGTTGCTGTTGAAGTATAAACACTTGATATATCAACTAAATTCTTTTCCTTTTGGGCGTTTAAATAAATTTCGTAAACACTAACGTCGCTATTAACGTCGTTAACTATATTAGGCATCTCATAAGCCCTAAAATCATAAATTTCAACAGAAGAAACAGAGCTTACCATACTAAAAATAAGCAAGCCAGCAATAAAGCTTACTAAAATAATAGAACTAATTAAAATTGTTGTTTTTAATCTTCTGCTCATTTCCCCTTGTTCTATCCAAATATAATATTACAATATAAAGTATATATTTAGTAAAAATTTTTGTCAACAAAAAACCGCATACCAAGTATGCGGTTTTATTTAGTTTTTATTAAACGTTACCAAGCTCAATAAAGTCAACGCGGTCAACATATTCAGCATTATCGTTATAAACTTTGCTATAACCATCTACTCCACTCTTAGCGCTTCCATAGAAATCAGTGATTTTATTATCAATGTATCCACGTAAGCTTAATTCACTTTCATGGTAAGTAAATGTTTCGCCGTAAGCTTTAATTGTAACTTGTCCTACAACATTTTCATGTAAATCAACGGCATTGTCATTTGCAATTGAACCAACTAAGCTTCCGATACTTCTAACAACTTTTCCAGTTTCAGCAGTAAGAGAATTAGCAACAAGTTCGATATCAATTGTTAAGTTAGAAACTTTATTTCCTGTAACAACGAAGTTAGAAAGAGTTAAGCCTGAGTGATTATCAAGAGCATCAGTTCTTCCTGAAACAGAACCAATTAAACCACCAACCAACATTTCTTTGTAAGAAACTTCGTTGATTGTTGCTTCCCATTTAGAAGCATTAGCAAACATAGATCCGCTAACCTCGTTATTTGTGATTGTTACGCCATCTTCATAAACTCTAGCAACAAGTCCGCCCATTTCAGAAACGGCATATCTTCTTCCGCTAACGATATCTCTGTTAGCATTAATTATAACGTTAACATGATCAATTGTTGAATCAGCGTAAACATAGTTAACACCACCAGCAATTGAATAAGTTGTGCTTGCGTTATTAGTTAAGTTGCTGCTTGTTACGTTAACATTAACATTAACATTGCTAATTGTTGAGCCATTGCTTACGTTAGCAATACCAGCCATGTTAATTCCGTTAACTAATGTTGCTCTAACGTCAAGGTTAGAAATTGTTCCAGTAGTTTCGGCAGCAACACCAGCAGTATAAGCTTCTGTTAATGCTTTAGCATAGTTTTCATCAGGAACACTAGCTGAAGCGCTATCAGCAACAACAACCACTTTTGTTTTAGCTTCGCCAGCTGAGCCAGTAATGTTGCCATCATTGTAGCAAGCAACACCACCAACCTTAACGCCTCTAACTACAACGTCAACAGCGTTTTCAGTAACTGTTTCATCATAAACAACATTTTTATAGTTGTTGTAAACAACGCCACCAACATGGTAACCAACTAAGTTTCCGCTAACAACGCTATTCTTAACTGTTCCGTAGTTGATTCCAACAATACCACCAACAAATGCTTTAACATCAACAGCAGCGTTAACTTTAACATTTTCAACTGTTGAAGCAAGAGAATATGTGTTAGTGTCAAGTTGTGCAACAGCACCACCAACAACTGTTCCCTTAACACCAGTTAAGTCTTCAGTGTTGATTGTTGCGAATTTTTCATTTCCGTTAACTGTTACGTTAACAATGCTATTCTTAGCAGTTAAGTTTCTACCTGATCCAACTAAACCACCGATATATAAACCGTTGTTATAAAGAGTTGATGCAGTTAATGTAACTTCAACGTTTTCAATAAGGTTAGCAACACCAGTTCCACGAGCAGTAGCACCAGCAACACCACCAACTTTAGAAGCAACATTTTCAACATATTCATGGTTAGCGTAAACCTTAGTGTTAACTTTTAACCCGCTAATTGTTGAGTTATAGCTAACACCAACAACACCACCAATTCCGGCATACATGTTACCAGCAACATATGAGTAAGCCCTAACTGTTGAGCTAACTGATGCAGTTGTTGCAGTAATTTCGCAGTTTTCAGCATAAGCGATAACCGCACCAATATTGATTCTTCTTAATGCAACATAATCAGTTATTTCGCCATTAGCAATAGCATTAGCAATAACGTCTTTAACTTCATTAGCAACAGTAACTTGCATATTGTTGATTCCAAGATCAACAACACTAGCATTCAAACCATATCCAATGAAACCAAGATCGAAGAATGCTTCGTTATTTGAGCTAACTTCTGAAATTTGAACGTAATCAGCATAATTGTTAACATTAACATCAATATTAATGTTAGAAATAGTTTTGCCATTACCTTTGATTGTTCCTTGGAACTTATGAGCTCTATTACCTATTGGCATAAAGCTTTGACCAGCCATATCAATATCAGCTTTAACTTCGCAAACAAATTCTGGTTTAGAAACAATACTATCGCCATCTTTAACAAGTTCGCTTAATTCTTGAACGTGTTTAGCATTAGCAATAATCCAAGGGGTTTCAGCATCTTGACCATTACCTTGAGTAAATACCTCAATGGTTAAGTCAGCAACTTTACCATTTTGTTTGTGAGCTTTACCACTGATAGATCCAGCAGCCTTAGCTACAATTTTTCCTTCTTCATTATAACCAATGAAACTATTTTCATCAGCAAGATCTATTGCAAGATCAACTTTCTTGTAATCTCCTAGTTCTGTTAATTCATCGCCTGTTCTATAAGCTAGATAAATTGCTGGTTCTGGCTTGCTGTTAACTAAGCTTCCAATAACCGTAACAACCGTTGCAACTGATAAAACAAGTGTTAAAACAACGGAAACTATTATAGAGCATATTACACCTTTTTTCATAACAACTCCTATTAATCCTAGATTTTCTGCATAAATTATACCCAAAAGCAATTAAAAAGTCAATACCTATGGAAAAATAATAGCAAAAAATTAAAAAAATCACCATCTGTTTGGTGACTTTTTAATTATATTTTGCAGTTTTATAACTATTTTTGGTTAACTTTACTAATTTTGATTATTAAAAATTGCAATCATAAACTAACTATTGACATCTAATATAATATTGAAGTCATTAGTGTCCTTAATAAAGTTTGGCCCAGAAATAACTATCTTATCTGTTGCGTCAAAAGTTATGCCTTCCCCGCTATCATTAGTAATCGAAATCCTTAGATAGTTTGGCTCATTCGCGCTGTTAGCAACATATTGTTTTGTTATGGTTGCATTACCAACATTATTACCAATTCCGGTTAAAACAACCTCATCATAAACAGCTGAATTTTCAATAATGTTCATATTCTTATCAAGCAAATAGAGTTTATATTCTTCTGGCGCTGCATTAGGAGCAAGCGTTGTTATGCCTAGGCTATAATGATAAGAATTGTCTTCATCTTTAACCGCTGTTTTGATATCATTATTAACAACCAATCTTGAATCAGCGCAGACTGGAACAACATTAATTTGAATTCTAGAATAACTCTTATAAGTATTAGAGTTTCTAGCATATTCAACCCTATTGCCGTTTGAATCAACCAAATAAACAGTTATGATTGCTGAGCCAATTTTATCACCAGCCGTAACAATTAAATTCTTATTATCTTGGCTAACGGAACAAACTGTTGGGTCACTGCTTTCCATTTCAAAACTAAATATCTCACCACTAACTTCGTGATATTTATTGCTGTCGCTAAGGCTATAATTTTCAACCCTTCCCGTTTCAGCGTTAAAGTAAGAAGTGAAATCTCCTATCATTGAAAATGTTGTGCTGTTTCCGCTAACAAGAGTGACGCTGTTAAGCGTTGTATAAACACTGCTTTGAGCATAATTAGTTATTTCAGGCGTTTTACTATGAACTAAAACGGTTTTTGAAGGATAAATTTTTCTAACAACATAACATGAATCAGTTAAACTTCCGCTTTGAACTGAAACCAAAACCGGTTCAAAGTTCATGGCGTTTGTTATTGTTATAACGCCGTTACTTAGCGAGAAACCACCTTCTTGGCTAGTTGTATAACCAACTCTATAGTTTCTTGAAGTTGAAGGATAAACTTTATAATCAAGTTTTGTTGCGCAATTAACATCAACATAAAAAACAGGCTTACTAAACTTAATGGCAACGATTGCTGATCCCCCAGAAATTCCGCAACCACAAAGCATAAACCCAATAACAAAAATGCTAAAAATAACGCTAAAAAGTTTTTTCATCAATGTTTTGTTTTACCCTTTAATTATAATCCTTTATTTTATTATAAACTTAGGGCAAAAAGTTGTCAATTAAATTAAAGTTTAATATTAATTAAAAACTCTTGAAAAATAGCAACGAAATATGTAAAATATAGTTATGCGAAAAGTTATTAGCAAAGTTAGTAAGGCCATTTTACAATGGAATCTTATTGAAGATGGTGACACCGTTGCAGTTGGCGTTAGCGGAGGAAAAGATAGCCTCCTCCTTTTGCTTGCCTTAAAAGAATTTCAAAAGTTTAATAAAATTAAATTTAACTTGATTGGAATAACTATTGACCCTAACATTAAAGGCCTTGATTTTAGCGGTGTTAGCGAATTTTGTCAAAAACTTGATATTCCCTATTTCATTGAAAAAACTGATATTTATGATATCGTTTTTAATGTAAGAAAAGAGAAAAACCCTTGCTCACTTTGCGCAAAAATGAGAAGGGGCGCGCTTTGTGACGCTGCAAAAAAATATGGCGCTAATAAACTTGCCCTTGGCCATCATCAAGACGATATGATTGAAACCTTTATGTTGTCATTAATTTATGAAGGCAGGTTTTCAACCTTTAGCCCTAAATCGCTTATGACGCGAACGGGAATAACAGTTATTCGCCCATTGCTTTATGTTAGCGAATATGAAGTTAAAATGAAAAGCAAAGATTTGCCAGTTGTAACAAACCCTTGCCCTGCTGACAAATCAAGCAAACGCGCCGAAATTAAAGCATTGCTTGAATATTTAAGAAGTAAATATCCTAATATTAAAGAGAATATTTTTAAATCACTAACTGATAAATCACGAAATCAAATTGATATATAATAAAAGCCAGACGCTAAGTCTGGCTCTTTTTTATTGTTTTTTATTCGGGTTATTTCTATTGTTTAGCAAAATTCCGCCCGCAAGCTCTTCCCTGTTGTTTCTAACAACATTAAGGTTATCCATCAAATAATCTTCAATGGCTTTAAGCATTTTATCAATGTTATCACGCGTTGAAGAATAAATTTGGTTGCACCTTTTATTAGCGTTTTCTATCGCCTCATTAGCCTTGGCTTCTGTTTCTTTCAAAATAGCCTGATCGTTTACTAGTTCGCTAGCCTTGCTTTCAGCGTCACGGATTATTTTATTGGCAGTTTCTTGAGCAGAATTAAGAATCTTTTGTTTTTGGCTTATGATAAAACCGGCTTCTTGGATTGATGCTGGAAGATTGTTTTTAAGCTCATCAAGCATATTTAAGCACTTTGCAATGCTATCTTTATTCTTCTTATTCCACAAGAAACCTTTTTGGCTAATAAGTTCTTCTTTAAGTTGCGCAATAATAATATTAGCGTCCATAACCTACCTCAAACTTTATAAACTCAACGACAACGTCGCCATAGTTTTTAGTTTTACTTATTATACACCCCTTTGGTAATGTTTGCAAATCTTTTTTGTTGTTATGCTCAAACACGATAGTTGCCCCATTATTAAGTTTATTCTCTTTAGCGAGCAAATACAATGCTTTCTCCCCAAAACTCGAATCATAAGGCGGGTCAAGAAAAACTAAATCTAACTTTTCTTTAATTATATAAAGAGCATCAACATAGTCGCTTACTATTATCTTGCAATCATCAAGTTCATTTTTTAAATTACGCTTAATAACCTTTTCACATTCTAGGTTTTGGTCACAAAAATAAACGAACTTCGCTCCCCTACTTAAACATTCAATTCCATAAGCACCTGAGCCAGCAAACAAATCTAAGCAAACCTTTCCGCTTATCTCATTATCAATAACGCAAAAGATGCTCTCTTTAACGCGCGCAAGAGTTGGGCGAGTTTGTTCGCTTTTTATGCTCTCTAATTTTCTTCCCTTAAATTTTCCTGTTATAACTATCATACCTTATAATTATACCACATCTAATAAACAAAACAAATATTTTTAGCACTTCCATACTTTAATAAAAAAAACTAGCTAACGCTAGTTAATTTTTGGTGGGTCATCGGGGGCTCGAACCCCGGACACCTCGATTAAGAGTCGAGTGCTCTGCCAACTGAGCTAATGACCCACGGATTGTGGTTTTATTAAATTATTTTGCGGTGTCCGGGGAACCCCTCCTGGCTTGGGGTAAACCCTGCGCCCGCTTGGGCTACGAAGTTGCCACCGGCAACTTACGCTTAACGCGTTGCGCCTAGATTAAGAGTCGAGTACTCAAAGAGCTGAGCTAATGACCCAAAAGTAGTAAACGAAGATATTATATCATAAAAATTTGAAAATGCAACTGTTTTTAAAATTATTTTTATATCTATATTCAGCTAGAATAAAAATTGGAGACGCATTAAACGCCTCCAATTTACATTTTCAGTCGATTATTCTAAGCCAATCATAACTGCTGTTCTTGTTGCTCGTTTTCTTCATTACGAATTTCTTTATAAAGTTTCTGATAGCATGCTCTTTTCATATCATTATAATGCCTTCCAAATTTCTCTGACATGTATTGCTGATAAACTTTTGTAAGATTCCTGTTATATTCAATTTGTTCATCTTTCTCTTTAAGCGAAAACGCCTCTTGTAAAAAGAAATCGTCAAAGTCAAGAACAACCGTATTGTTTTGTCCATAATAATCTCCGCCTAATGAAGCAAAAATTCCAGCCGCTAATAAAAATGATTTGCAAAGTTGTTTATACTCAGGAACTTTCATCATAAAATCCTGATTTTCTTGGTCAATTTCTTCACTTGGTAGATAATTACAAAATGCAATTAAATGATAACCATCTTCTTTTTTATATCTAATAATTCTTTGCTTGTTATCGTCTTCATCTTTTTCCATAAGTTTAAGGCCAACCAATTTTGCAATCTTTTCAACATCTCTGTTTGTTAACCATTTTACAAAACTCTCTTTCCCTTGCATTATAAAACCCCTTTAGCAAATATTTAATCAAAAAACACCCGCATGGGTGTTTTTTATTTATTAATCCAATCCGATCATTACTGTTGTTATTGTTGAGAATGATGGAATTGCGTAGTTGGAAACACCAACAGTATAAGTTGCTTCTTGATGAGTTTTGCAATTTTGATATTCAAAATTATAATAGAGCAAAACATGGTAAATATTATTAGCAATTCTGAAAACTTCATTATCTCTTCCGAAATCATATTCAATATATTCTTGAGTTTCGTTCCTTAGGTCTTGTGGAAAATCTCTTCCGTTAACCTTGCCGGTTAATGTTTCAACGAAACTTCCACCTTTGGCCATTGATCCATAAACAATTTCCCATTCCCAATAATTACCCCAAGAGCTAGTATATTTCTCCCAGTGATCATTTTTATAAACTAAAACCGTTTCGTTAACATACATTAAAATTTCTTCATAGCTGTCTGAATTATTTTTATTGTCAGTATAAGAATATTCAACATAAATAATATCTCTTTCAGCGCCACAAATAGTAGCAGGCTTTCTTATAACCCTCCACTCTTTGTCGTAATTATAATTAGTATCTTCACTATGATAAGTTAACGTTGCATCATAACTAATGTCAGTTGGAACAACTGCTAAATATCTATCCATTTTTCTACAACCAGATAATCCAACAGCGCAACTGATTAAACAAATAATTGCAACCATAAAACTAAAAATTTTCTTTTTAACCATAAATTTCTCCCTTGTTAACTTCATAATATCACAAGTTTTGACTTTAATCAAATAATTATGCATTGTTTGGCAATAATTAATAAGTATTATGTTTATCATAAGAATAAGAAAAAGCCCAAATTTTCGGGCTTTTAATCATCTAATGCTTTTATTTTTTTAATTATTTTAGCGTAAATTGGTTTCATAAAAAGTTCGGTTGCTTTGGTCGTAAATTCATTAAAAGTCATCCATTTAACGTCGCTGTTTTCATCTTCCTTCTTGCAAACATATTCATTTTCATCTGCTTCAAAAAGATAGAAAGTGTTTAAATGAAGATGAGTGTTAACAAACTCCCCTTTCCTGTAATGGCTTGGAATTGGTAATATGTCAACGCTAACAGGCTCATTAATTAAAACCTTAAAGTTTTTAAGCGACGTTTCTTCTGTTAACTCGGTTTTTGCAACTTTAAGCATATCATCAACGCCGTCAGCATGTCCGCCTGGGCAGGCCCACGTTTGAAGCAAGTTATGGAAAACGCAAAGCACTTTATCGTGAGTTTTGTTTATAATAAAGGCGCAACTTGTTAAATGACAAATCTTATTATCGCGCGTTAAAATTTGGCCTAAATCTTTTTCTAAACTCGTTATAAACTTGATATCTTTTTCTTCTTGCTCACAACTAGGGCAATAACCCTCTAGCATTTTGGTTGTTAAACTCATTTTACACCTTGTTGATAATAACCATATTAGAACTCGTTGAATCTTGGCCGGCAGTTTGAACAACAATATCCCCCAAGTTAACAAGCCCTGAATATCTAGCGCAATTTCTTGCGTCTTCAAGCAACTTTTCAGTTGAACTTATTTCATTTTGCATCATTGGCATAACGCCCCAAACAAGACCAAGTTGCATAAACGTTCTTTCAACAGGAGTGCAACCAATAATCATTGTTGTTGGCCTAAACCTACTAACTTCAATAGCAGTTGAACCAGTTTTTGTTACTGCGATTATTGCCTTAGCGTTGCTAGTTTGAGCCAAAACACAAGCACTCAACGCAACGCCACCGGTTATTGAAGTTGTTTTATTATTTATGTTAGCAAGATCTGCGTTAAACTTAGCAGTTTGCTCACATTCTCTAACAATTTTATCCATAACGCTAACAACTCGTGCTGGGTCACGCCCAACGCTTGTTTCGCCTGAAAGCATAACAGCATCAGCGCCATCTAAAACAGCATTAGCAACGTCACTAATTTCAGCTCGTGTTGGCCTAATATTAGTTGTCATTGATTCAAGCATTTCAGTTGCAACAATAACAAGTTTGCCGGCATTTTTACACTTGTTAATAATCATTTTCTGCATTTGAGGGATCTTCTCAAATGGAATTTCAACGCCCATATCGCCGCGCGCAACCATAATTCCGTCGCTCGCATTAATTATCTCGTCAATATTATCAATTCCGGCTTGGCTTTCAATTTTTGAAATAATCTTAACGCCATTATCGCCGAGTTTTATTGCATAATCTCTAACTTGCAAAACATCACGCGCAGAGCTAACAAAAGAAATTGCAAGATATTCAGCGCCGTTAGTTAAAGCAAAGTTAATATCTTTTTTATCATTTAGGCTAAGGTAAGGAAGGTCAAGTTTAGCGCCAGGAATGTTAATACTCTTATTATTTTTAAGTTCTCCGCCGAAAATAACTTTAGTATAAACCTCGCTTCCCGTTGTTTTAATAACGCTAAGCTCAGTCATTCCGTCATTAACTAAAATAACGCTTCCCTCTTTAACTATTTCAGGAAGTTTAGGGTAAGTAACAGAAACTCGCCTGTTATCACCAACAACAGGTTGAGTTGTTAAAATGAAAACGCTTCCTTCGCTTAAAGTAACTCCGCCGTTTTCAAACGTCCCAATTCTAATTTCAGGGCCTTTAGTATCAACAATTATTGGCAAACTTAAGCCTAAAGACTCTCTAATTTCTTTAACTAATTCAATTTGCTCACCATGGCTAGCATAATCGCCGTGGCTCATGTTAAACCTAAAAGCGTTAACTCCGGCTTTAACCATATTTGTTAAAACTTCTTTAGTTTTACAAGCAGGCCCAACGGTTGCAATAATTTTTGCGTTTCTCATAATCTTCCCCCAATAGTTTTATCTAATTTTATTATACCAGTCAATAAAAATTTTCGCAAATAAAAAAGGCGCCTTTGCGCCAACTTTATTTTCCCGCTTCACCAAGATAGTTATTTGGGTTAACGAGTTTGCCGTTTAGTTTAACTTCAAAATGAAGATGCGAGCCGTCTGCTTTCTCATTGGTCGCAACCCCCATTTTACCGATAGCATCGCCGGTTTTTACGTTTTGTCCAACGCTAACAAGCGCACTTCCAAGCGACTTATAAACGCTAACAAGTCCCTCGCTATGCTCGATTTCAACAATTGTTCCGTTCATAACGTCTTTTTCAACCTTTATAACCTTTCCGTCATAAACAGCATAAACCTCAGTTCCTTCTGCCCCACAATAATCAATTGCCTGGTGGGTTTTCCAAACGCCTGTTGTTTTATCTTCAACTAAACAATCGTCGCAATAATCTTTGCAAACAACGGCGTCTTTAACCGGGCTTTCAAAAACAATAACTGAATTTGTTTCAGTTGGAACAATTTCTGTTTCATTGTTGTCATTTTGTTCAATTGTTTGAACAGGCTCTATTGTTTCCTTCTTCTTATAAAGATCAGCAACACTTAACGCCGTTATAACGCTAAAAACTGCTAAAACGCTAAACGCAACAGTTAGCGCATAAACATTTCTCTTTAAAAAGCCTTTTACCGCTTGAAGCATATTTTTTATTTTCATAACTACCTCCGATTTACATAAATAATTGCCAACTTTTTTATTTTTAAACATTTTTAATAACTTCCCATAATTATTGGGCTTGCAACTATAACATTTTCGCCGTTAATTGCTATCTGAACGTTAAAGTTTTTTCCGCTAATTTTATATGGCAAAAGCGCGCTTTTAGCGTAAATATTATAAATTGAATCAATAAATTTAGTTTCAACAATAGTTAACCCATATTCCTTTTCAAAGGTTTTAAGGTTAAAATCTGTTAGTGTTGTTTTAAAAAACTCGCCTAAAATCTCGCCATCTTTATCATAACTATAATAAATTTCAGGCGTAACACTAGAAACTTCATAACAAAAGCCGTGATTTATTGCTCCGCTGAAATATTTTTCAAGCCCCTGCCCCTTAGCGTAAACGCCGATAGTTTGGCTATTAGAGGGGCTTGCTAATGTTTTAAAAGATAACGCAAGACTAACCGCTATTAAAATTAAAAAACCAATAATTATTTTCTTTACCATTTTTTCACCATAAAAAAATCATTAGACGAATCTAATGATTTCCTATTTTTAAAATTTTAAACTTTCTTTTTCTTATGGTTTTTAGAAATATTAACTATAGTTCTAACTAAGATGAAAACAAAGCCAACTGCTAAGAATAAGTAATAGTCAAAAATCCTCCACGCTAAGAACGGAAAGGCAACGTTGCTCGTTCCTTGTAAAAAGGCGTTAAACATAATTAAAAAGGCAATTTCCTTGATTCCTGTTCCGCCTGGTAAAATCATAATTGTTGAAGCCATATCAACAACTTGATATCTAGCAAGAGCAACAAACCAAAGCGATAGTAAAACGGCGAAACTTGAAGTTGTTATCGTTGTGCTAAACGCCATACAAACGAAGAACCCCATTGAGCAGAATAAGGTAAACTCTAAAACAGAAAGTAGAATTTCGCTAACCAAAACGCCTTTGTTTTTAGCAAGATATTTCATTGAGTTTTGATATTCAAGAACTTGGCGCATAAACTTATCATAACTCTTTCGATAGTTTTTAACGATTTTAAGCCTATAACCTATGCTTATAACCCACCTTGCTATGCTTCTTCCAACAAGTTTGCTGCTTCCAAGGAACAAAAAACCAACGCTAACGATTGTTGTTATAACAATTCCAACGATTGAAAGAATCTTTAAAATTGTTATTAATAGATCCATTAACCCGCTCTCGCTTGGAATAAGCGGAACAGCAAAAATAAATAACAAAATGATTAAAAACCATCTAACAAGCTGCCCAATTATCATCCTAATAATTGGGATACTTGTTGCAACGCCAGGAGTAACCCCGCCTTTAACAAGGTTTAAAATTTGTGATGGTTGCCCACCAACCGCCATCGGCGTTATATCATCATAATATTTACCTAAAATAGCGCATTTAAAGCAAAGCCAAAACCTAAACTTGCCCGTTGTGTTTTTAACCATAACGCTCAAGCAAAGCGCATTAACAAAATAATTTATTATAAAGCAAGCAAGCGCACCTAAAAGCCAATAAAGTTTAGTCCCTTGCTCGGCTATAACTTCACCAAGGCTAACGCTAGAAGTTTCTTTTAATAGCCCCTTTAAAACGAAAACCAAAAAGGCAATGTTTAATGCTAAAAACAACAAGTTAATAATTATGCTCTTTTTCTTTTTCTTTGGTTCTTCTGCTTTCTTAGCTTCTTCAAGTCTTATTGAAGCAATTTCGCTATCAATAACGGCGTTAGAAACGTCTGTTTCAACAACAATTTCTTCAGCGTTTTCGCCGGTAATTTGGTCGTTTGAAGCCTCTTCAGGATTTTTCTCATCAAAAAAAACTTCATGATCTGGGCTAACCTTAGTTAAATCCCCATCAAGTGAAGTTTCTTCTTTTTTTAAATTTTCTTCTTGCGACTTTTGCATACTTATAATTTAATATTTAATTACTAAAAAGTCAAGACTTTTATTTTATCTTTTTTTCTCTAATGCTTCATCTTGTTTAGCTAAAGCAACATATTCTTCACCATCACTAAAACTTGTTTTAAAAATATATAAAGATGTTTCATTATTCATATCAATTATTGTTTTAGCAATTGAAACCTTATCGCTATTTTTTACCTCTTTCGCACAAGCGATAAGCCAATGAAGAGACCCGGTTTGCTCTAATTTATCTTGCAATGCCCTTAAATCAACAACCTTTTGATCTTGGAATCTTCTCATAAATCTTTCAATATATTCGCCTTCAACTGGTTTTAAAACAGGATTGCATTCCATTTTGCAAAGCCCCTCTTGAATAGCTTTTAGCGGAGCCCCACTTAAATCATATCTTCTAGCAAATTCATACATCTCTTTAGGGTTATCTGTTTGAGCCATAATTGTTGCAAGAACAGGAATATTTGGGTTTTTAACAACCTTTGCAAACCATTTAATTGTTCCAGCATCTTTTAACTCAGCAAGCCCTTCATACATTGCATCTAAGTCAATTTTCTTAAATGCCCTAGCGCACTCTACTATAAAGTCACCTTTCCTTTCTTTTGCAATTGAAGCAGAAAGAACTTCTTGATCAGCCCCAGCAATCATTAACCCAAATTTTAATTTAGCTGCAGGACAACCTTTTAATTTACACAATTTATCTTGCATATATTGAACTAGTGAATATGGATAATCTAACGCTTTAACACCTTGAAATTCATCAGTAAATTCAAAAATATATTTACTATTTCTGCTATTAGCAATAACATTTCTTAAATCTAAAAGCGTTTCGTCGTCATGCTTTAATTGCTTAATAAGTTCTTTTTTAAATCTGCGCGCAAAATGGAAGGCGGCAACTTCATCCCCTAGTTCAACAATTGCTTGACCAGCTTTAATAACGTCAACTTTTTTCTCGTTTTCTTTAGCATAAAGATAAATCTTCCAACCATTTCCAGAACTTATAACTTCCTCAAGGCCAGCGTTAACGCTTAAAAGATCGCTAACTTTCATCCTTTTCTTCATTTTTGATGAATGTTTGTCATCTTCTAATATTTTTCTAAAATCAATTTCTTCGTTTTCCATAGTAGCTTAATTATACCATACCTTTTAAACTTTTTCAAGTGAAATAAAAAACCATCGCCGAAGCGATGGTTTAATTTTAAATAAGTTTATCAATTTGCGCTTTAGTTAATTTTTCTCTAGCAGTAAACTGATTATTGTTTTCTGCCCAATCAAGCATCTCATAAAGTTTGTTGCTATAATATTTATCTAACTCGCTTGTTTTAGTTTGCTCATAAACAAACTCTAATAAACTTTGGTTAGTATAAGTTGAAACAACTTGATTTTTTAATTCATCAACAATTTCAGCATTTGTTTTATCAACTGTTTCTGTTCCAACAACTTTTGTTAATTTAACGGCATCACCATTAGAATGAATCTTTGATAAAATCATCATGTGGGCGCCGTAACTAGTTAAACTAACCATTGTTGTTTGGCCTAAAATTCTTGAACCATCAACAACATTATTTGCATCAACATAGTCTTTATAAAGATCTTTAGCAGTATCGCTAAACTCTTTCATAAGCCCAGCGTTTTCATCTTTTTCATTTGTTACTGAATAGCCCATTAAATCAGCCATTGTTTCGCCGCCAAGGTTTTTATATTCATTAGCGTCAGTATAACGATACATATATTTTCTGAATAATTCAGTAATTTTATGCTCTTTTTCAGCACTAGTTAAAGTTGTGTCATTTAAAATATCTGTTCTTTCGGCGTCAAAAGCGTCCATAATTTCTTGAAGCGTTATTGTTGCATCAATCATTTCAGGAATTTTTTCATTGTTTTCATCTAAAACAAATTCGCCATTTTCATCAGTTTTATAAACGATTTCGTCATGGTCATCACGTTTTTCAACTTGAACAGTGTTTCCTTCGTCATCACGATAGGTTGAGCTAATTGTCCAAACGTCATGAACGTCGTCATATGCTTTAGCTTTTCTTGCATCTTCATATTCTTGCCTAAAGATAAGGTCGGTTGAATCGCTTGAGCCAACATATTGCCCTAGTTCAGTTTTAGTATCTTCATCAAAAGAAACTAAAATATGCATAACGCTAAAGAATGCAATTTCTTCGCTTTCAAGTTCGTCGTCATAATAATGATAAAGAATTAAATCTTTGTTGCTTGTTGAATATAAAAGTTCAGTATAGGCTTCCTTAGTGTTAACGCCTTGTTTAGAAGTGTTTAATAACTCTTTATATTTCTCAACGAGTTTCATTAAAACTGCTTCATCAGCAAGTTGGTCATCATAATCTTGATCGCCGAAAACTCGAGACTCAACATATTCTTTATATTTATCTTTAATTTTGCTAAGTTTTTCGTCTTCAAATTCAGTTTCAAGATATTTTTTTACAGCATCATCTTGAGAAAGCGTTTCGCCACTCATTTTATAATCATAAACTAAGCCGCCA
>JAFZXQ010000008.1 GCA_017616705.1 Clostridia bacterium
ATGACGCAATTGGGGAAGCTTTTGATAAGGTTGCAAGAGAATGTGGGCTAAATTATCCTGGTGGGCCAAATGTTCAAAAGATGGCCCAGATGGGCGAGGCAAAAATTCATTTTGTTAAAGCGCCTCAAAAAAAGAACGATTTTAACTTTAGTTATAGCGGACTTAAAACTGCTGTTATTAACTATCTTCATAACGCAAAACAACGTGGTGAAAAAGTTAATATTAGTGACGTTTGTGCTTCATTTCAAGAAGAAGCAACAGATCAAGTTGCAATCAAAGCCGTTAACGCTTGTCTTAAAAGCGGGTTAAAGAAACTTGTTATAAGCGGGGGAGTTAGCGCTAATCTTTGTTTAAGAAATAAACTTGACAGACTTGCTAAAGAAAAGGGAATAGAAGTTTTTTACCCAGAACTTAAACTCTGCACAGATAACGCAGCAATGATTGCTAGCGCTGGTTACTATAACTATTTAGCCAAGAAAAATATTGTTGACCCAAAAACATTAAAGCCAACAAGCGTTATTCCCTTATAATATGTTTAAATTGTTAAAAAAATAATTGCAAAACTATTGACAACAAACGGGGCCGTGTGTTAATATAATTAAGCACCGGAAAGGGTGTTAATTTTTTAGGAGAAAGATTATGAGAACTAAAATAACTTTCGAATGCACAGAATGCAAACAAAGAAACTATGACGATTACAAAAACAAAAAGAATGATCCTGATAGGCTTGAATTGAAAAAATACTGCCCATTCTGCAAGAAGCACACAATTCATAAAGAAGCAAAATAGTTTAAGGAGATAGATATGTCAAAGAAAAATATCGCACCTCAAACAAGCGAAGAAGAAAATCAACAAGAAGTTCAACAACAAGAACAAAAAGTTGTAGAGAAAAAGGCTAAAAAAGAACAAAAACAGAAGAAGGCAGAAAAGAAAGCAAAAAAGCAAAACAACGAGCCAAAAAGAAACAGGGTTAAGGAAACTTTTAGTGAACTTAAAAAAGTAACTTGGCCAACTTTCGGAAAAACTATGGCCCAAACAGGAATGGTTATTGGCGTTGTTGCTCTTTTTGCATTATTTGTTTTTGGCGTTGATGCATTACTTTCTTGGCTATTTAGCCTAATTAATGGTTAGGAGGTTTTTATGGCAGAAATTAATGAAGAAGCAAAATGGTATGTTATTCACACTTTAACTGGCTATGAAAACATTGTTTATGACAACCTTATCAAAACTGTTGATAAAATGAACCTTGGCGATAGAATTTTAGAAGTTAAAATTCCTATGGAAGAGGTTATTGAAGAAAAGAACGGCAAAAAGAAAGTTGTTGAACGCAAAATGTTCCCTTGTTATGTTCTTTTAAAGATGAAATATCAAGACAACCTTTGGCACACCATTGTTAACACTCATGGCGTTACAGGATTTGTTGGCCCACAAGGAAGGCCACTTCCATTAACTGATGATGAAATCAGGAAGATGCGTCTTGAAAAAGTTAACATTGATATTGATGTTAAGGCTGGCGACGACATTAAAATTCTTTCTGGTCCACTTGAGGGATTTGCTGGAAAGGTTATTAGTGTTGATAAAGAAAATCAAAAATGCAGAGTTAACGTTGAAATGTTTGGTCGTCAAACACCTGTTGATGTTGACTTTGACAGAATTGAAACTATTTAATTGGTAAAATCTTTCGCAAGAAAGTTTTTATATGTGGGAGGGGTAAATAATAGTGCACTGCCCCAAAACAACCACAAATTGTTGAAAAACAAAGGAGAGAAAAATGGCACCTGTTAAAAAAATCACAGCGGTTGTTAAAATGCAACTGCCTGCAGGTAAGGCAACTGCAGCACCTCCAGTTGGTTCAATGCTTGGACCTTATGGAATTAATTTGCCTGGATTTGTTAAAGAATTCAACGATAAAACAGCAGCACAAGCAGGATATATTATCCCAGTAGTTTTAACTATTTATGCTGATCGTAGTTTTTCAATGGTTCTTAAAACTCCACCTGTTGCAACTCTTATTTTAAAAACAATAGGATTAGAGAAGGGTAGCGGAGTTCCTAACAAAACAAAAGTCGGAAAATTAACTCAAGCTCAAGTTCGCGAAATTGCAGAAAAGAAAATGAAAGACTTAAATGCTGCAAGCATTGAAGCCGCAATGAGCATGGTTCGTGGAACTGCTAGAAGCATGGGAATAACAGTGGAGGAATAAGCGATGAAACACGGAAAGAATTATGTTGCTAGCGCAGAAAAAATTGAGCGCAACAAAATCTATGAAGTTCGTGATGCACTTGGCTTAGTTCTTGAAACTGCAACTGCAAAGTTTGATGAAACAATTGAACTTCATGTTAAACTTGGGGTTGACCCAAAAAATGCTGACCAACAAGTTCGTGGAAGCGTTGTTCTTCCTCACGGAACTGGTAAAAGCGTTAGAGTTTTAGTTATTGCTAAAGGCGATAAGGCTGAAGAAGCTAAAAAAGCTGGCGCAGATATTGTTGGCGCAGAAGAAATTATTGATAAAATCAATAGAGAAAACTGGCTTGACTTTGACGCTTGTATCACAACTCCTGATATGATGGGATTAGTTGGTAGAATCGCAAGAGTTTTAGGACCACGTGGCTTAATGCCAAACCCTAAGAGCGGAACAGTTACAACTGATGTAACAAAGGCTATTAACGATATTAAAGCCGGAAAAGTTGAATATAGGCTTGACAAATTTGCTATCGTTCACTGCCCAATTGGCAAAAAGAGCTTTGGCGTTGACAAACTTGAAGAAAACTTTACAACTTTGATGGACGCTCTTGTTAAAGCAAAACCACAAGCTGCTAAAGGAACTTATCTTAAATCAATCTCTTTAGCTAGCACAATGGGACCTGGCGTTAAAACAACTTACAGAGTTTAAAAAATCCACCCTTTTGGGTGGTTTTTTATTGGCTAACTATTAATTAGTGTTGATTATTTGTTAAATTTGATATATAATATGTATAATGTGCGGCAAAAAACGCAAAAAGAATAGTTTAGGGGATAAAAAATGGACGAACAGAAAAAAGCAAAGTTTGTTGAAAACTTTATGTTAATGCAAATTAAGAAAAAGAAAGAGCAAAACAAACCATTAAATAAAGCAGAAAAAGAGTTTTTATCAGAAATTAGTGATTGGCGTAATGAATGGAGAGAATTAAGAAATTATATCTCTAAATATTATAGGTTGACTTCAAGAAGCGAAAAATTAACTGCTGCTAAAAATGAAGTTGTTAAAGATAAACGTGCTGATAGGGCACTTTCTTATATAACAACAGTTAGTGTTGATGCCTTAAAAAGTGCAATTTATGCAAGCGGCAAGGCAAACACTGAAACATATGAAAAAGTGCTTAATTCATTGATAACAAAAGACAATAGATATACTTTCTTTATTAATCCAGATTTTGTTAAAATGCAAGATGTTATTTTAAAGCACGGCAATGTTAAACAATTATTAGAAGCCGCTAAACACCCAGGGACTGATGTTGTTGCCCTTCTTTCAAAGGCTTATGAAGTTGCTGATAAAAATGGTGATAATCTTGATAAGGTTAAAGAGTCTATTAGTAAAACGTTTGAAATGAGATGGAACTATGAAGCCGAGTTTATAGAGATGGCAAATTTTAGAGGCTATTGGGGCGTTTATCCATCAACAGGATCATTCTTTAAATCATATAAACCTTCAGTTGAAGACCAATTAGCCGAAAGCATTGAAAATTATGAACAAAATAGGTTAGATGTTTTAGCTAAAGAAAAAAATTATCAATAAACCATTGACAAATCTGATTATATATGTATAATAATAGCGTAATTGAATAAAATTTTATGCCCAAGACAGCAAGTGGAGTTTCCTTAATTTCTTGCCGAGGTTAACATTTAAGTTGATTTTTCAACCCTTATGTTTTGAGCATAAGGGTTTTATTTTATTACTTCACACTTAAAAAGGGAGGTAAAGATGTCAGTTAATTTTGAAAACAAAAAAGCCGTGGTTGAAGAAATTAAAAATCACGCAAAAGATGCTAAATGTATCACACTCATTGATTACAAAGGCTTAACGGTTAGCGAAGTTACTGAACTAAGAAACAGCTTTAGAGCAAACAATTGTGTTTATAAAGTTTATAAAAACAGGCTCTTAAAGATTGCTTTTGATGAACTTGGAATTAAGTTTGACCCAAGTTTGTTAGAAGGAACAACCGCTGTTGCATTTAGTTCTGAAGACGCTGTAACTCCTGCAAAAATCGCTGTTGATGGCGCAAATAAATATAAAGTCATCAGAGTTAAAGCAGGATATGCCGAAGGCAAATATTATGATGAAAACAGCATTAAAGTTTTGGCAAGTATTCCTTCAAAAGAAGTTTTACTTGGAGAGTTGCTTGGGCTTCTTACAAACCCAATGCGCTCACTTGCTGTTGCTATCAATGAAATAGCGAAGAAAAACGCTTAATAAAAATTTAAAAGGAGATATAATAAAATGGCAGATACAAAGAAATTATTAGAAGAAATTAAAGGAATGACAGTTGTTGAACTTAACGAATTCGTTAAGGCAATTGAAGAAGAGTTTGGTGTTAGCGCTGCTGCAATGGCAGTTGCTGCTCCTGCTGCTGGTGGTGCTGCTCCTGCAGCTGCTGCAGAAGAAGAGAAAACTGAATTTAACGTTGTTTTAACCGATGTTGGTGCTAACAAAATCAACGTTATTAAAGTTGTAAGAGAAATCACTGGTCTTGGACTTGCTGAAAGCAAAGCTATGACAGAAACTCCTAACGCTGTTATTAAAGAAAACGTTGCTAAAGCTGCAGCTGAAGAAATGGTTGCTAAATTTAAAGAAGCTGGCGCAACTGCAGAACTTAAATAGTTTGATGATTTTAAATTAAGTGTGAAAAATGCCCGCCGAGATGGCGGGTTTTTTATTTCCTTAAAAAAGTTGCGCAGCAAGGTTTTTCTTTTGGTGGGGCAGGTGAGTTTTTAACATTGTCAGGATAACTTAGAACAGTTATTCCGTTAGCAATGCAATCGTTGCAATTTTCAAATAGGCAAGGGGCAAGGCAACTAACGCTTGTGTTATGTCTAATTGGCGCTTGGGGAATTTTATCAACTTCGTGTTTATTCTTTTGCTCGCTTGGCTTATAAGACTGACATTCTGTTTTATCGCTAACGCTAATTTTATCAGCATGGCAATTACAACTTTTGTTAAAAACACAATCTTCTCTTAAACATTTTAAATCAACCATAAAAACTCCTAATATTATTTTTGCCTTTTTGCTAGAAATTAAACAGAAAAGAAATTGACAATTAGTTTATTTATTGTTAATATTAGTTGAGGAGAATAATATGAAAGTTATTTTACTTAAAGATGTTAAGGCTCAGGGCCGAAAAGGTGATGTTATTAACGTTAGTGATGGGTATGCAAACAACTTTTTGTTTAAAAACAATTTAGCTGTTCCTGCAAATAAAACAAACGTTAACATTAATGATCAACAAAAGGCCGCCGAAGCCAAACTTAAAGCTGAGCAAAAAGCCGAAGCCGAAGAACTTAAAAAAGTTCTTGAAGCAACAAGCGTTGAAATTGAGGTTAGCCTTGGTTCAAACGGAAAGGCTTTTGGGTCAGTAACCAATAAAGAAATTGAAGAAGCGTTACAAAAGAAGGGGATAGGTGTTGACAAAAAGAAGATTTTTGTTGAAAACCCTATTAAAACAGAAGGAAAGTTTGTTGTTGTTTGCAAACTTTATTCAGGAGTTAACGCAAAATTAAATGTTATAGTTAAAAAACAATAAAAGTGCCAAGTGGCACTTTTTTTAGTGGTGTTTTTTGTAACAAAAAATGATTAACATTTCATTTTAATAAAAATTTAGAATTTTGTCAAAAATTTTTTAATAAAAAATAAAAATTTTTTAAAATCTATTGACTTGCCTTTTATAAATATGATATTATAGTTAGTGCTTATGATGACTTATTATCCGTTTTTGAAAAGATAAATGCTTACTTTTGCTAGAAAAAATAAGCGTTTTCTCTTTCTTCGGTAAGTTATTAAAATTTTTAAGTAAATAAGGAGATGAAAGCGCATTTGCATTTTTAATTGTTTATAAACAAAAAAATTTGCTATGCGCTATATCTTTTTTAAAGGAGAACTTTAATGAGTTTAAAAAATCTTGATGTTAAAAAAGTTAAATATGGCAAAACTGAACGCTATAAATTTGGCTCAATTGACGAAGTTGTTGACTTTCCTTATCTTATGGACGTTCAAAGAAAAAGCTATGAAGACTTTTTAACCAATGGGATAAGAAATGTTTTGCGTGATTTCTCTCCTATTATTGATACTGAGAACTTAAACAGAGATGTTAAAGACCCTGATCGTGATTGCAGGGTTGAGCTTTATTTCCTTGATCACTCAATTGAGGGAACTCCTAAATACACAGAAGCTGAATGCAAAACAAGAGACGCAACTTATAGCCTTCCTTTGAAGGTTAAAATTCGTTTGGTTTATAAAGAAACAGGCGAAGTTGTTGACCAAGAAGTTTTCTTTGGTGATATTCCTCTTATGACTGAAAATGGTTCTTTCATCATCAATGGTGCTGAAAGGGCAGTTGTTAGCCAACTTGTTAGAGCGCCTGGCGTTTATTGCAAACAAGGCGTTAATAAAGCAGGAAACTTTGTTACTGAAACAAGCATTATGCCAGCACGTGGCGCATGGATTGACCTTGAAGAAGATTCAAGTGGTGTTATTTATGTTCACGTTGACAGAAGCAGAAAGATGGTTGCTTCAATTCTTCTTCGTGGTTTAGGATTATCTAGCGATGAAGATATTATTGCTGTTTTAGGTAATCACCCAAGCGTTTTAAAAACTCTTGAAAAAGACGTTACTAAAACTGAAGAAGAAGCACTTGTTGAAATTTCAAAGAGATTACGCCCAGGCGAAGTTTTAAACTTAAAGGCAATTAAACGTAACCTTGAAAAGATGTTCTATTCAACTCGTAGGTATGACGTTAGCATGGTTGGTAGGTATAAATATAACCAAAAACTTTCTCTTGCTAACAGAATTGCTAACAGAACTCTTGCCGAAGACGTTGTTTTAAATAAAAAGGTTTTGGCTAGTGCTGGTGAAGTTTTAAGTGAGGAAGACGCACTTAAAATTCAAAATGCTGGTGTTAACAGGGTAACAGTTGTTGGTAAAAACGGGCCATTTACCATTATTGGTAACAACATGGTTGAATTAAAAGCTTATACTGGATTTAACCCTGATGAATTTAATATTGATAGATTTATTCACCTTCCAACTTATCTTGAATTAACTGCTGGTTGCAAAAACAATGAGCAAAGAAAACAAGTTTTAAGAGAGCAAAAAGATGAAATCGTTGGTCGTCACCTTCTTTTAGATGACGTTATCTCAACTTATAACTATCATCTTAGCGTTGGGGAAGGGTTAGCCGAACTTGATGACGTTGACCACCTTGCTAATCGTCGTGTTAAAGCCGTTGGTGAACTTTTAACTAACCAATTCTTTACCGGCATGGCAAAACTTGAAAGAGTTATAACTGAAAGAATGCAAGTTCAAAACGTTAACGAAGTTAGCCCAAGCTCACTTATTAATGTTAGAAGCATTTCTTCAACAATTAGAGAATTCTTTGGCTCTAGCCAAATGAGCCAATTTATGGAGCAAACAAACCCAATCGCAAGTTTGACTCATAAGAGAAGGGTTTCAAGCCTTGGACCAGGCGCACTTACTAGGGAAAGAGCCGGCTTTGAAGTTCGTGACGTTCATTATACTCACTATGGTCGTCTTTGCCCTAACGAAACTCCAGAAGGTCAAAACATTGGTTTGATTAACTCACTTGCAACTTATGCTAAACTTAACAAATATGGTTTCCTTGAAGCACCTTACAGAAAAATTGATAAGGCAACCGGAAAGGTTACTAAAGAAGTTGTTTACATGAGCGCTGACCTTGAAGAAAAATATGTTATTGCGCAAGCAAACGAACCTTTAAGAGCTGACGGAACTCTTGCTAACGAAAGAATTATTTGCCGTAAGAAAGGTGAAATTATCGAGCTTCCAAGAGATCAAATTGACTTTATTGATGTTAGCCCTAAAGAGCTAATCAGTATTGCAACAACGCTCGTTCCATTTATTGAAAACGATGACGCAACCCGTGCCATGATGGCATCAAACCAACAACGTCAGGCCGTTCCTCTTCTTAAAACAGAGGCTCCTATTATTGCAACAGGAACAGAACATAGAATTGCTGTTGATAGTGGCGTTATGATTGTTGCTAAAAATGACGGAATTGTTAAATATGCAAGCGCTGATAAAATTGTTGTTGGCTTAGCTGACGGAAGTGAAGAAACTTATACTCTTACTAAATTCGTTCGTTCTAACAACGGAACTTGTATGATTCAAAAGCCAATCGTTAGCTCAGGGGATAAAGTTAAAGCAGGTGATGTTTTAGCTGATGGTCCTTCAACAAACAATGGTGAGCTTTCAATTGGTAAAAATATCCTAATCGCATTCATGCCTTGGGAAGGATATAACTTCGAAGACGCTATTTTAATTAGTGATGAACTTGTTCAAAATGATGTTTTAACAAGTATTCACATTG
>JAFZXQ010000009.1 GCA_017616705.1 Clostridia bacterium
AAACGCTTAACTCGCTTTCAGCACTTTTAATGTTAATTGCATTTTGCGCCCCAACGCTATTTTTACCGCCATAAATGCAAGAATAAATTTTTTTATTGCCTCGCCTTTGAGAAATTATTTCTCCGCTTATAAAAAGGTTTTCGCTTAAATTTTCAAGTTCAGTTGAAATAAGCGCATAACCATTAAACATAATAGGAACGGCCAAAAGATTGCCATTTTTTATGGCGCTGTTTTTAAGGTTTGTTTGCGTTATTTCATAGTTTTCAGGGTTTAATGAATAAAGGTTGTTTTCTAGGTTTTCGCTTATTCCTGATCCAAAACAAATAAGGTCACAAAACTCGCCATTATCTAAGTGAATTGCTAACTCGCTTTCAGTTATTGTTTTAACTAAAACAAACTGACCCCTGTTTTCTTTTTCAAATTTAATTGCAACATTATTAAGCCAAGCGCTTCTCGATGACGCCCCGCCTTCAAAAGTTTCAACATACCAAAGTTCTAAAATTTTTTGGTCATAAGAAACTTGTGGCGCAAAAAAATCGCTCTTGCTTTCTTCGGCTGGTTTATTCATTTTAAAAATAACGCCAGAAACAAAAACAACAACCATACAAAGCAAAAAAGCAATAAAAACTTTTACTATGTTTTTTCTCATAGTAAAATTTATGCAATAAAAAAACCTGCTATTCAGCAGGTTAAGTTTTATTCTATAACAACGAAATATGCGTAAGCCGTATAAGCTGTTTCGCCATTGGCATTAATAACATCAATCTTTAATCTATAAACACCTTCTGTTATTTCGCTAACGTTACTTAGGTTAAACACCATTGCCCTAGTTAACGGAGAAGTTGTATTAAGGCTTGAATAAGCAAAGTTTTGAGTTAATCCTGAAATTGTAACGTTGTTATAATCAAGGTTATAATCACGCCTTTGAATTTGCGTTGTAAACGTCGTGTCGTTAGGAAGCGTGCTAGTTATATCAAAGGCAATATTGATTGAAGTTCCTTTTTTATAAACAAAGTTTTCGCTATATGCTCCGCTTTCACTAATATAAGACTTAGGGTTAATACTAAAATTAGTGTTAACCAAAGTTATTGCGCTAGTCGTTGTTGTTGCAAGCGTCCTGTTATATTCATCAAAAAGCGTAAACCTAAAGGTATAGTTTCCATTAGCAATAACGCCTGTTGGAATATTCATCTTAATTGTAACATGGCTAACCTGATCAGTGCTAAACAAAACAGGTTTAACATTTGACCAATCATTACCATAAGTTTCATTGTTGTAAATAGCAGAAATGCTCGTTAATGCTGGGATTGCGTTATTAACAATTTCAACCTTAACCCCACGACCATATTGACTAAACATAAGATCGCTAGTTGCATTCGTTAAAGTTGGAGTTATAGTTAAATCAAAAGCGTTGTTGGAAGAAGTATAGAAATTTCCGGTAAAACTGCTAGCAAGCGTAAAGGTTGTTGTAACGTGAACAAAAGTAATTTTAACTGAACCAACCTTAGTTGTTGTTACAGCGCTATCAGTTGTTACAACTCTGTTTAAAATGAAATAATAATCATTGCTGATTGTAAACTCAGTTTGAGAAAGATCAATAATAAATTGGAAGTTTTCAGTTTCAGTTGCCCCAACCGTTAAAGCATAACCATCTCTAAACGTATAACTTCCGTGAGCAAATGTTGAAAGGCTTATAACGCTCGTTTCATCATTAGCAACCGTTCTTAAATAAACGTAATCATCATAGTTCCCTGATGAGAAATCAATAAGCCTAAGGTAAGTATTTTGAGGGTAATATTTGCTAGTTGTTCCCTCACTATTGCTGCAAAGCGCTAAATTATATCTAACAGTTGCTGGGTCGCTTCCGCCACTAGTATAAGCAGGAACAGTATATTGCCCAGTAAATTTAATCGTAAAAACACCATTATCAGGAACGTTAGTTCCGTTACCGGTTGTTGTTATTGGAGTTAAATTTTCACCACTTTTATAATAGCTTTCAGCGTTAACAACTTCTGTTTCGTCATATCTTAAAAACGCTAAACTTCCGGCAACAAAAGTTATTGCTAAAACGCAAGCAATAATAAAATATTTTAACCTCGTTAGATTTTGTTTTTCCATCTCATTTTTAATTATATTATTCTTAAAATTTATTGTCAAATAAATACGTTAATCTTTATGAAGTGATTTATAAATAGTTTCTGCCGTTTTCTCGCCAATTCCATCAACTCTCGCTAACTCACCAACGCTAGCGTTCATTATGGCTTCAGCAGTTTTAAACTCTTTATAAAGATTGTTTTGCCTAAGTTTACCAATCCCCTCAATTTCACTAAGCATACTCTTATAGTTTTTGCTTCGAGCAAGCCTGTGATATAAAACGGCAAACCTGTGTGATTCATCTCTAACCCTTTGCAAAAGTTTTAATGCAACATTATCTCTTGAAAGCGCAATCGGAATATTTGAGCCAGTAACAAAAACTTCTTCGTCTTTTTTAGCAAGGCTTATAACGCTTATGTTTAGGTTAAACTCATCTAAAACTTTGCTAACTGCGTGAAGTTGACCAAGACCGCCATCAATAAGTATTACGTCTGGCGCAACTGCCCAATTTTTCTCGCCATTTTTAAGGCGAGTTAGCCTTCTTGATAGCGTTTCAGCAAGGCTTGCATAATCATCAGCGCCCTCAACTGTTTTAATTTTAAACTTTCTATATTCGCTTTTAGCAGGCTCGCCATCAACAAAAACAACCATGCTCGCAACACTATCTTTCCCGCTTATGTTTGAAATGTCATATCCTTCAATTCTTGAAACATTACCAATCTTTAAAATTTTGGCGAGTTCAATTTCCGCTTCCCTAGTTAATTTGTTATGACGCGCAATTCTATCTTGAGAATGTAAAACATATTCGCTTGCGTTCCTCTTTGCATTTTCGCAAAGGTGAAGTTTTGTTGCCTTTGCTGGAATCGTCACCTTAACATTAACGCCAAAGTTTTGTTCAAATAATCTTTCAATTAAATCAGCCTGTTCCCTAGAAATTTCAGCGCAAACAATCTCTTTTGGAAGCGCACCAGCACTCGCATAAAACCTTCCGATAAATGAGGTTAACGCTTCGCTAACGTCATCAAAAGTTATAGTGCTTGGAAAGTTAATTTGCCCAACATTTTTGCCGTTTCTTATCATCATAACGTTAAAGTCGCTTAACTCATCTGTTTGACTAAGCGCAAAAACGTCAATGGCTTTCGTTCCGATTAAATCAGTTAAAATCTCTTTATCTAAAAGGTCAATAACGCTGAGCTCACGCCTTATTTCAATGGCTTTTTCAAACTGCTCAGAGTCGCTAAATTGCTGCATTTTTTCAGTTAAAAGAGCCCTTATTTTTTTAGTGTTTCCGTTTAAAAAGTCGCAAACGTCATCAATTATTGCGTTATATTCACTTTCGCTAACAGCATTAACGCAAGGTTTTGAGCATTCGCCAAGTTCGCCATGAAGGCAGGCCCTCGCCTTTTTAACTCTTGAAAAATCTGAGTTACACCTTCTTATTTTAAATGCACTTTTTATGCAGTCAATAATATCATAAACATTCATTCCGGTAACAAACGGCCCGAAAAGCCCCTTACTAACTTTAGGACGCCTAACAACTTGAACGCGCGGAAACTTTTCTTCCCTGTTAATATAAATATAAGGAAAACTCTTGTCATCTTTAAGCAAGATATTATATTTTGGTTTATACTTTTTAATTAACGTATTTTCAAGGTTAAAAGCATCAAATTCGCTATCAGTTAAAATATAATCAAAGTCATAAACTTGGCTAGCCATAATTTGAGTTTTAATGTTTTTAGGGCTGTTATCAAAATAACTTTTAACCCTGTTTCTTAGGCGCTTTGCCTTACCAACGTAAATAATTCCGCCATTTTCATTTTTCATCAAATAAACACCACTCGAAAGTGGCAAACTTTTGACTTTATTTTGAAGTTTTTCAATATTTACGTTTTTCATCAATTTAATTATACCAATTTTTTAACTTTTAACAATAGAATTAAACAAAAAAGGGCTAAAATAGCCTTTCAATTAAAATAATAATTCTAAAAACTTTCAAATTTTGATATATAAAAATATAGCTATTATTAAAACTTTCAGTTTTAGATAAATAAGAAAGAAAACAAAAGGCCATCTGGTTAGAGCGTACTCATAGCACTCGCGTTCGGTTTTTTAAATTCTCTTGTTATAATAAAAACTTTTAAATTTGGATACATAAGAAGGCTCAAAAAAATTCCAGCGCAGGAGTTTACTTTTCGTAAATGACTGTGTTGGAATTTTTTTAGAAACGCACTTAGGCGCCAAATTTAAAAGTTTTAATCGAGTTGGCTAAGACGCGCCTGCTGATCCGCCACCTGAAGCGCTTGGACCATCTCATCAAGATCGCCATTCATAAAATTAGTTAAGTTATAAAGCGTTAAGTTAATTCTGTGATCAGTTACGCGGTTTTGTGGGAAGTTATAAGTTCTAATCTTCTCGCTTCTATCGCCTGTTCCAACTTGTGTTTTACGCTTTTCGGCATATTCAGCGTCTGCTTGACCTTGGTAATAATCATAAAGTTTTGCTTTAAGCCAGTTTAACGCTTTTTCTTTATTTTTAACTTGGCTTCTTTCGTCTTGGCAAGCAACAATAATACCGGTTGGTTTATGAGTTATTCTTATTGCGCTTTCCGTTTTATTAACGTGCTGTCCGCCAGCACCACCACTTCTATACGTAACAATTTCAAGGTCTTTTTCGTTTATCTCAATGTTAACGTTTGTTGCTTCTGGTAAAACGGCAACAGTTGCAGTTGAAGTATGAACTCGGCCTTGGCTTTCGGTTTCAGGAACTCTTTGAACTCTATGAACTCCGCTTTCAAATTTAAACTTTGAAAAGGCGCCCTTACCTTTAACCATAAATGAAGCCTCTTTAACTCCGCCACCTTCCGTATAGTTTCCATCAAGTTCTTCAATAGTAAACCTATGTGAATCAGCATAAAGACCATACATTCTTTTAAGTTCTGCTGCAAAAAGGGCTGCTTCGTCGCCGCCGGCACCGCCCCTGATTTCAATAATAACGTTTTTATCGTCATCTTCATCTTTAGGCAATAATAAAACCTTAAGTTCGTGTTCAATTTCGCCAAGACGTTTTTTGCTTGTTTGCCAAACTTCTTCAAGCAAGGCAACCATTTCAGGATCTGTTTCAACTTTTTGCATTTCTTCTGACTCGGCTAAATCTTTCTCACATTTAGTGTATTCATCAAACTTCTCAACAATAGGCTCAAGCTCTGCCCTTTCTTTGCAATATTTTTGCCAAGTTTCTTGATCTTTTAAAACTTCAGGGTCACTAATCTTTTCAGTTAATTCCAGAAACTTAACTTTTAGTGCCTTTAATTTCTCTATCATAAATT
>JAFZXQ010000037.1 GCA_017616705.1 Clostridia bacterium
AAGAATATAAATGAACCAATTGGGCGCTTAGGGTCTTTAAGCCCTGCTCTTGCCCTTCTTATTGCCTTACTAACGGCACTAACGGCTTCTTCTTGACCAATAACACGTTTATGTAAAATTTCTTCAAGATGAACAAGCTTATCTTTTTCAGTTTCAGTTAATTTTGTTACCGGAATTTTAGTCCAACTTGAAACAACCCTTGCTATATCTTCGCTTGTTACAACGCCAAAACTTGTTGCTTCGCTCTTCCATTCTTTTTTAGCGTCTTCAATCTTCTCGCGAATTTTATCTGCTTCAAGTTTATACTCGTTAGCCTTATCATAATCTTCGTTTTTGCTGGCTTCAAGTTTCATTATCTCAAAATCTTTAAGTTTTGCTTCAAGTTCTTTGAGATTTTCAGGGGCTTTTGCGCCATTAACTTTAGCGCGACTACTTGCTTCATCAATTAGGTCAATCGCTTTATCTGGAAGGCTTCTATCCATAATATATCTAACTGAAAGATTAACTGCTGCTTCAATAGCGTCATCAGTTATTTTAACTTTATGAAAGGCCTCATAAGAATTCCTAATTCCCTTTAAGATTTTAATAGCGTCACTAACGCTTGGTTGCTCAACAATAATTGGTTGGAACCTTCTTTCAAGCGCTTTATCTTTTTCAATAAATTGCCTATATTCTTCAGTTGTTGTTGCGCCGATTGTTTGCATTTCACCACGCGCAAGATATGGCTTTAACATATCGCTTGGGCTAACTTCGCCCTCTTTGCTTCCTGCTTGAGCAAGCATGTGGATTTCATCAATGAAAACAATTATATTCTTGGCTGAAATTATTGTATTAATAGCATTTTTAAGTTTTTCTTCCATGCTACCACGATATTTTGTTCCCGCCATTAATGAACCTATGTCAAGGCTAAAAATAATCTTATTTTGCAAAAATTCAGGAACGTCGCCTTTAACAATCGCCTGAGCAAGTCCTTCAACAACCGCGCTCTTACCAACGCCAGCGTCACCAATTAAAACAGGGTTATTCTTTGTTTTTCTGCAAAGAATCTCAATAATTCTTGCCGTTTCTTTTTCCCTGCCAATAATTGGATCCATTTTGCCTGAACGAGCCCTAGCCGTCATATCAATTCCCATGTCTTGTAAAACTTCAGGAAGATTAGCATTTATGTTAGCCTGGCGCTCTTGAGTTCTCTTAATCTGCTCACTTTCATAATTGTTTGGAGCAGGCTTTGTTTTTTGAAGAATAACTGTTGTTTGAGGGTCTGAAAGAATATCATTAAACCTATCAAAAACTGATCCCATATTAAAGAAATCGTCATCATAGTTTGTTCCCCTGATTGCGTCAGCAGTTCTTTTAAGTAATGATGAAATGTTAACATTAAAATAATCTTTTAAAATGTTAACAGCACTGCTTGAATCATCAGAAAGAAGCGCAAACAAAACGTCTTCGCTAACAACATAGTTTTCGCCCATATCATAAGCGATTTTAAACGCCGTTTCAATTATGTTTTTAACCCTTGGCGTAAAGTCATATTTATTTGCAACTGCGCTAGAAGAAAATGGTTTCTTTTGCCTAATAACTTTTTCAACTTCGCCTTTTGTTACGCCAACTTCTTTTAAAAGCCTTGTTGCAACACTACCTTCAACACTAACAAGCCCATAAAGCAAATATTCAGTTCCTATTTGCTGGTCATGAAGGTCAACGGCAAGTTTTGCGGCTGTTGATAAAACCTTTTTACAATTCGGCGTCATATTTTCGCCATCAATGTTAATATAATCCATAATTCCTCCTATTTTATTCTTTGATTTCTTAATTTTTCTCTAACATATTTTGCTCTATAAATTCCCTCATCTTCACCATCAAGATCAAGCCCTGATGATTTACTGAGGTTATGGTGGAGCGTTTCAACAAAGAGTTTATCGCAAATTCCGTTATCTTTAAGCCTTAAAATTCCAAGAGCAATACCCATTTTAATTTCACCGCAAAACTTATAAACTTCGTCGCTTGAAAGAGTATAACAATTAGTCATTATTCCATAGGCTCTTAAAACTCTATCAGTTATTTCAGTTTCACGATTAGCCCTTAATTTCATTCGCTCTTTATTTTCAATTTCACAAAGTTTTAAAACTGCTTCTTTAACTGAAGCAATTATTTCCTTCTCAGTTGAACCTAAACTTCGTGAATTGCTTATTTGATACATAAACCCATCAAACCCAGAACTTTCACCATAAACTCCACGAACACAAATTCCCCTGTTTGATAATTGGTTAATAACATTATTCATTTCGCCGCTTAAAGTAATAGCCGGCAAAAAGCACATAACTGATGCTCTCATTCCTGTTCCAAGATTAGTTATGCAACTCGTTAAAAACCCAAACTTAGAACTAAACGCAATATCTAGTTTTTCAAGCATTTTATTATCATAGTTGTTTAAAATATCGTATGCCCTTTCAAGATCAAGCCCTCTTAAAAAGCATTGCGCTCTAATATGGTCTTCTTCGTTAATCATTATTGAAACCGTTTCATCATGATTAAGAATAACAGCGCCATAATCTTTTTGCTCAATAAGGTCACTGCTTATTAAGTGCTTTTCCTGCATAACCCCAGCATCACGGCTGCTTAATGTTTTCATGTTATAAATTTTAAACTCATCAAGCGAGCCAAGCGCCCTTAAAGCAAGTTCCAAAACCTTTTTCCCTTGCTCTTTGTTTATTCTTTGAGGCATTGGAAAACTAGCAATATTTCTAGCAAGCCTAATTCTAGAAGAAACAACAATAGAACTAATATCAAAAACTGCCATTATCGTTTCCCCTTAATGCTATAATTTTTCTTTTTATTTCTTCAGCGCGCATATAATCGCGGTTTGAAACTGCTTCTTTTTCTTGGTTGCTAAGTTCAGCAAGTTCGGCTAAAATCTTAGCCCTTGTTAAATCTTTCTTTGGGGTTTTACCAACGTGCTCACAGCGCCCATGATAGTTTCTTGCAAGCGCTTCAATTTCGCTTTCAAAAACCTTATAGCAATTAGAGCACCCAACAAAATAAGTTTCATTTAAGTCGCTCAACATTTGACTGCAAACCGGGCAAGTTTTTTCTCCGCCAAAGCCTGAAAATTCATCAGTCCAAATTATTTTATGGTTTTCAAATTCGTCCATCATTTTCCCCTTTGTTTTCCATTAAATAAACTAGCATCGACTTAAATTGTTGCGCCCTAATCTTATCTCTTAAATCAAATGGCGAACTAAGAGCGGCGTCACTAATTAAAGATAAAACTAGTTTTTCATCACTTTCTTTTAAAACCTCTTCACTAACTAAATTCTTAACAATTTGTTTTGCTCTGTTAAAAGTTAACTCGTCGCCAACCCTGTTTAAAACAACGCTAAGTATTGCGTCATCACTAACAGGAATTTTAGTTATTTTAATAAAGCCACCGCCACCACGCCTACTGACTTTATTAAACCCCCTATCAAGAGTAAACCTTGTTTCTAAAACATAATTTATTTGGCTTGGAGAGCAAGCAAAATAGTTAGCAAGCTCATTTCGAGAGATATTAAGCTCCCTTTCTTGCCCTAAAGCTTCAAGAATAAAATTTTCAATTATATCACTAATATTATTTCCCATTTTACCCCCAAACTAAAAGTTTGACTTTCTTTGACCTTTCATAAATATATTATACC
>JAFZXQ010000038.1 GCA_017616705.1 Clostridia bacterium
AGCGAATATGATTGCGATTGTGGTTGTCATGACGATGAGCCAAATAAAGAAGAAATGTTAAAGTTTTATGAGCAAGCATTTAAAGGCTTTGAAGATGCTTTAAATAAAGCAGAAGAAAACATAAAAGCCGAGAAAAAGCGAGCCGATGAAAACGAACATATCGCGCGTTGTTTTAGGCAAGATCTTGAAAGGTTTAAAGAAAGAAATAAAAACATTGAGAGCGAACTTAAAACAAGCGTTAATAAGGAAACAGCGTTAAAGATTATCCCAGTTTTAGATAACTTTGACCAAGCGCTTAATTCAGTTAGCGATGAAAACATTAAAAAAGGTTTTGAAATGATAAAAAATAAATTATTATCAGTTTTAACCGATTTTGGTGTTTGTGAAATTGAAACTGATGGTGAGTTTAATCCAGAGTTTCATGACTGCGTTTCTAAACTCGAAGCGCCAAACAAAAAGCAAAAAGGGAATATTGCACGAGTTTTTCAAAAAGGATATAAATTCAATGATGGTAAAGTAATAAAACACGCCGTTGTTGAAATTTATGAATAAAAAGGAGATTTAAAAAATGGCAAAAATTATTGGTATTGACTTAGGAACAACAAACAGTTGTGTTGCGGTTATGGAAGGTGGTGAGCCAACCGTTATTGCAAATGCTGATGGTTCAAGAACAACCCCTAGTGTTGTTGGGGTAAACAAAGATGGCGAAAGGCTTGTTGGTCAAGTTGCAAAACATCAAGCCGTTGCTAACGCTGCTAACACGATTAGAAGCATTAAAAGAGACATGGGAAGCGATAAAAAGGTTACCATGGGCGGAAAGAGCTATACTCCTCAAGAGATTAGCGCAATGATTCTAGGTAAGCTTAAAGCAGATGCTGAAGCTTATCTTGGAAGCAAGGTAACTGAAGCAGTTATAACTGTTCCAGCATACTTTACTGATGCTCAAAGACAAGCAACAATAGACGCATGAAAAATTGCTGGGCTTGACGTTAAGAGAATTATTAACGAGCCAACAGCCGCCGCTCTTGCTTATGGCCTTGATAAAGTTCAAGATTCAGCAGGGCAAAAGATTCTTGTTTATGACCTTGGTGGCGGAACATTTGATATTAGCGTTCTTGAAATTGCCGATGGCGTTTTCCAAGTTCTAGCAACAGCCGGAAACAACCATCTTGGTGGTGATGACTTTGATGATAAAATCGCCGAATATGTTTTAAGTGAGTTTAAAAAACAAGAAGGCATTGATTTAAGCCACGACATGGTTGCAATGCAAAGAATTAAAGAGGCTAGTGAAAAAGCTAAAATTGAGCTTAGCGGAGTAACTAAAACAACTATTAGCCTTCCATTTATTATGGCTGACGCTAATGGCGCAAAACATATTGAAGTTGACTTAACAAGAGCAAAATTTGAGAGTTTAATTAGCGATTACGTTCAAGAAACAATAACCTTAACTCAAAAAGCGCTTGATGACGCAAAACTTACCAAAAATGATATTGCTAAAATTATTATGGTTGGTGGTTCAACTCGTGTTCCTCTTGTTAACGAAGAAGTTAAGAAATTCTTAGGCAAAGATCCATTTAAGGGAATCAACCCTGATGAATGTGTTGCAATTGGTGCTGCTATTCAAGCCGGTGTTTTAGGCGGAGAAGTTAAAGATGTTTTACTTCTTGACGTAACTCCACTTTCACTTGGTATTGAAACAATGGGTGGCGTGTTTACAAAACTTATTGAAAGAAATACGACTATTCCAACTAAAAAGAGTCAAGTTTTCTCAACAGCAGCCGATAACCAACCAGGCGTTGATATTCACGTTTTACAAGGTGAAAGAGAGCTTGCCGCATATAACAAAACAATCGGTAGGTTTGAACTTACTGGAATCCCACCAGCTCCTCGTGGTGTTCCTCAAATTGAAGTTACTTTTGATATTGATGCAAATGGTATCGTTCATGTTAGCGCTAAAGACCTTGGAACAGGTAAGAGCCAAGACATAACAATAACTGCTTCATCAAATCTTAGTGATGCTGAAATTGACCAAGCAATCAAAGAAGCTGAAAAATATGCTGAAGAAGATAAAAAGAGAAAAGAGGTTGTTGACGCTAAAAATAGCCTTGACCAAATGATCGCTGGAATTGAAAAAGTTCTTAAAGATAGTGGCGATAAGGTTAGCGAAGAAGATAAGACTAGGTTAAACGCTAGTATGGATAGCGCACGTGAAGTTTATAAAAACAGCGAAGATGCTGCTAAACTTAAAGAAGCGCTTGAAGATTTAACAAAAGTTAGCAACGAAGTTTTCTCAAAACTTTATGCTAATAATAACCCTAATGGCGCTAATGATGGTGCTAATGGTGGTAACACTGATCCAAACAACTTTGGTGACTTTACAACCAAATAAACTAAATAAGCAAAATTAAAAAGATGGCAGATAAGAATTATTATGAAACGCTTGGCGTAAATAAAAACGCAAGTGATGAAGAAATTAAAAAGGCTTATAGACAAATGGCCAAAAAGTATCACCCTGACTTAAATCCGGGTGATGCTTCTGCCGCTGAAAAACTTAAAGAAGTTAATGAAGCTTATGAAGTTTTAAGCGATAAAACAAAAAGAAGCAATTATGATACTTACGGCAGTGCAACAGGCCCTCAATTTGGCGGCGCTGATGGCTTTTCAAACTTTGGTGGCGGATTTGGTGGGTTTGAAGATATCTTTAATATGTTTGGTGGCGCTTTTTCAGGCTTTGGTGGAAAAACCAAGTCAAGCGCAGTAAACGGCCAAGATATTGAAGTTAAAATGAACTTAACCTTTGTTGAAGCGGCCTTTGGTTGCAAGAAAACAATTAGTTTAACTAGAACTGAAACCTGTGATGATTGTAACGGAACGGGCGCTAAGGGCGGAACGGAATATAAAACATGTAGTAAATGTTCTGGCTCTGGAAGGGTTAGGCAAGTATCTAACACTATGTTTGGCCAAATGGTTAGCGAAGGCGTTTGTCCAGTTTGTCACGGAACAGGTAAAGAAATTAAAGTTAAATGTTCAACTTGCCAGGGCGCTGGCGTTATAAGAAGAAATCGCCAGATTGAAATTAACGTTCCTGCTGGAATAAACGATAACCAAGTTTTAACCCTTCATAATCAAGGTGAAGCGGGAAGAAATGGTGGCGGAGCTGGTGACCTTTTAATTATGATTAAGGTTAGCCCACATAAAGTTTTAAAGCGTGAAGGCTTTGACGTTTTTGTTGACGTTC
>JAFZXQ010000039.1 GCA_017616705.1 Clostridia bacterium
TTAGATTATGCTAATCTTTATAACACTGATAGTTTAAGGTATTATTTCATTGCTTATGGACCTGAAAAGCGTGATGCTAACTTTACTGATGAACTTTATGCAAGCGTTCATAATGGTGACGTTGTTAATAAACTTGGAAACTTAATCAACCGTGTTTTAAAATTCAAAGGGCTTGAAAGATTACCAGACGGCAAAATTGATAAAGAAATTGTTAATGTTGTTAATAAAGCATACAAAGATTGCAGCGAACTTATTGAAAAAATTGAGTTTAAAAAATATGCCGAAAACGTTATGGAGCTTATTAACTTAACTAATAAATATTATGATGACCAAAAGCCATGGGCCCAAGCCAAAGAAGACGTTAACGCTTTTGGCAATACTATTTTAACTTGCGCTTATGTTATTGCAAATTTAAGCAATTTACTTGAACCAATAATGCCTCAAACTTGCGCTAAGCTTAGAGAATTTTTAAGCCTTAACGCTAAGCCAGAGTGGAAAGTTATTGACGTTAAACCTGGCGTTGATCTAAGTAAAGTTAGCGCATTATTTGAAAGAATTAAATAGTTTTTAACCATAACCAAGACTTGTTTTAATTGACAAGTCTTGGTTTTTATTTGTATTATTTAACTATGATAAAAGGTGAGATTTTAAACGTTATTTATCATAATGCTGAAAATGGTTTTACCATTCTTTTGTTGAACACAAAAGATGGCGAAATAACGGCAACGGGCAAGTTCCCATTGCTTGGAATCGGTGAAGTTGTTGAGCTAGAAGGCGAGTTTAAATTCAACTCAAAATATGGTGAGCAGTTTGTTGCTTCAAGCATAAAAATTGAAAAGCCGACAAGCTTAATTGCAATGATAAACTATCTTTCAAGCGGGTTAATTAGCGGGGTTGGAACAATAACTGCTTCTAACATTGTTAACACGTTTAAAGAACAAACCTTTGACGTTATTGAAAATCAGCCGGAGAAACTTGCGTCAATTCGTGGGATATCTATTAAAAAAGCAGGCGATATTGCGCTTGCATATAAAGATATTAAGAAGATGCAAGAATCAGTTATGTTTTTGCAACAATATGATATTTCAATTAACATGGCTGTTAAAATCTATAATAAATATAAGGCGAGAACGCAAGAAGTTTTAAATCAAAACCCTTATCAACTTATTGAAGATATTGATGGAATTGGCTTTAAAACAGCTGACACAATCGCTGGTAAACTTGGAATTAGTAAAGATAGCGAGTTTAGATTAAGAGCAGGTCTTGTTTACACGCTTAGCCAAATAGCAGAATTAAAGGGCAGCACTATCGCAAAAAAGCAAGAACTTGTTAGCGCAACGCTATCTCTTTTAGATTTGCCACAAAGCGAAGAAGAACTTGATTCAGTTTTAGTTAATCTTCAAATTAGTGGGCTAATTAAAAAGGTTGATTTTGAAGATGAAGATGCTTTTATAATGACCAAGTTTTATTCTATGGAAAACTATATCGCTCAAAAATTAAAACTCCTTTCTAATGAGCAGGCAGACCTTCATTTAGATTTTGATCGTGAGATTAGTGACTTTGAATTAAGCTCAAATATTAAACTTCATGAAAACCAGATAGAAGCCATAAAGGCAGGCGTTTCTAATGGCGTTGCAATAATTACAGGTGGGCCTGGAACGGGTAAAACAACAATAGTTAAAGCAATTCTTAGAATGTTTAAAAATGTTAATTTAAAGGCAATTTTAATGGCACCAACAGGGCGCGCGAGCAAACGCCTTGAAGAACAAACCGGAGAAGCAGCCTCAACTATTCATAGGGCACTTGAAATGCAGGGCAAAGGCGACGGAATGTTTGCAAGAAATGAACATAACCCACTTGATTGTGACGCAATAATTGTTGATGAGGTTTCAATGATTGATGACTTTGTTGCCTTTAATTTACTTAAAGCAATAAACCGCGGAACAAGGTTAATTTTAGTTGGTGATAAAGACCAATTGCCTAGCGTTGGTGCAGGAAACGTTTTAGCAGATTTAATTGGTAGCGGAATTTTTACAACGGTTTATTTAACTCAAATTTTTAGGCAAAGTGAAACTAGCCAGATTATAACAAATGCTCATAAAATAAACATTGGCGAGATGCCTAATCTTCAGGAAAAATCTAACGATTTCTTCTATTCGTCAACATGCGAACCAGAAGAAGTAAAAGATGAAATTGTTGAACTCGTTACAACAAGAATTCCAAGATTCCTTGGCGTTAGCCCTAATGATGTTCAGGTTATTGCGCCAATGAAGGCCGGCGTTAGTGGCGTTGATAATCTTAATATTGCGCTTCAAGAAGCGATTAACCCTAAAGGGTTAAACCAGGCGCAGATTGTTCACGGAAAACGCACCTTTAGAGTTGGCGATAAGGTTATGCAAATTAAAAACAACTATGATCAAGAATGGGTTAAATTTGAACATGGCATAATTGTTCGTGGGCTAGGCGTTTTTAATGGTGATATTGGTTTTATTGAAGAAATAAATGAGCAGAGCCAAAGTATGATAGTTGTTTTTGAAGATGGGAGGCGCGCAAACTTTACTATTGTTGATTTAGACAATTTAACTCACGCTTACGCAATAACAATTCATAAAAGTCAAGGAAGCGAGTTTAGTGTTGTTATAATTCCAATTTTAGGCGGTAACCCAATGTTGTTTAACAGAAACTTGCTTTATACCGCTGTTACTAGAGCAAAAAATATGGTTGTTTTAATTGGAAAGCAAAATAACATTTATAAAATGATAAAAAATGAATATATACAAAAACGCTATACTCTTTTAAAAACTTTTTTACAAACACAAGATAACTTATTTATTTAGCATAAGTTATTATATAAAACAATATATTAAAGTGATGAGATTTCATCACTTTAATTTTTTATGGTAGGTTGTTATGGAAGATAATAAAAATAAAAATTCTCAAAAACATAGCATAATAATTGAAAATCGTTCAAAAATGCAAATAACAGGGGTTAATCAGGTCATTAGCGCTCAGCCTAATGTGGTAGTTGTTAAAACAAACGAAGGGGGCTTAACCATTTCAGGAAATGACCTTCACGTTGAAAAACTTGTTTTGGAAGACAGCTATTTAGAAGTTGTTGGTAGTGTTTTGGCAATAAAGTATAACAACAATGTAGGCAAGTCTTTTTTTAAAAGGTTGTTTAAATAGTGTTTAGTTCTATTCAAATTTATTTGTTTTTAAAATGCTTATTATTTGGAATTTGTTTTGGTTTTGTTTATTCAATATATAATTTATTTAAACCACGATTAAACATTTTTATTTCAGCAACATTTGACTTTATTTTATTCTTTATTGCTGGACTTGGGCAATTTTTGATCTTTTTAACGCAAAATTATGCTAAAACTGCACTTTTTGGAGTTGTTGCAACAATAATTGGTTTTATTGTTGCACTTGGTTTAGTAAGTTTTGCTTTTTCAATTATAATTAAACTAATAAAAAAGCCTACTATAAAGTAGGCTTATTGTTAGGCTGAAAGTGAGCCGTTAATTGTTATAATTGCAATTCCGTCTCCGCCACTTCCACTTGCTGGAACGTTAATTTCAGGACCGGTTGAAGAAGGAATAGTAAGCATATTGTTTGAATCTAAAGAATAATCACTTGGATTTAATTGTGTTACAGAGCTCCCAACTTTAAGGGTTATGCTTGAAATTTGAAAGTTTTCTGGAAGCTGATCGCTTACAGTTGTTACATTAGCTTCGCTTAATCCAGAATTTGCTAATGTAATAATATATGAATAGTTTTCATTAATAGCAACGCTTGACTTGTTTGATTCTTTTGTTATTAAAAGATTTGCGCTTGTGCTTCGCGTTATTGTTGCGCTGGCGGTATCTCTAGTTTCGCCCATAGCAGCATAACCAATTCCTTCAACATTATTTGTTAATGTTGATATAGAACTTGGAATTGTGTTTGAAACTCTGCAGCTATAACTAAGAATCATTTGGTTGCCCCCTGGTAAAGGTGAAAGAGTAAAAGTTAAAGGACTTGTGCTTGAAACTTGTGCTGCAATTGCTTGCCCGTTATAATAAAGGATTGCTGTTCCTGAAATATAAGTTAAATATTGTGGTAGGGTATCAATGATTCTAACCCCTGTAAAATACTGAGACCCAGTATTTTTAATATCAATGAAAAATGTTACTGTTCCGCCTGGTGTAAAGGTGTTGTCTTGCGTATACTTATTCAAAGATATTTCATTAAGCGGTTGAACTGAAACAACGCTAACATTACTTGTTTCTGTTATTGTTCTAGTTGAACCGCCAAATGTGTAATTAACTGTTGCTTGATTGTTTACTTCTGTTGCCATAAAACCTCCTATATGACCTCACTAACATACTATGTTTTAAAAGTGAAACTTGTTAAAATGCGCAAATTTAAAATATTTTTGCGTAAAAAATGCACAAATTTATTCAAAAACACATATAATATATAAAAACATTTGTCAAAACCTATAAATTTGTTTATAATTATAACAACTGAGGTTATCACTATGAATAACAGATTAATTAAAACAGTTAAAATAGTAACAGTTTGTGCTACCTGCTTGTTAGTTCTTTTAGTTGGTGTTATTATTGGGCAATATGCTAGTTTAAATAATTTAAACAACCAAAAGAACAAACTTGATGCAGAGCTTTCTAGTATGCAAACTTATGAGGAAGAACTTCAATCAGGAATTAGCGCTAGAAAAACTGATTCTTACCTTGAATTACAAGCAAGGCAAGAATTGGGTATGATTAAAGAGGGCGAAACTGTTTATATTTATAGATAAATAATTTTGAAAACTATTGACAATGCAATACTAAGCGAGTATAATTGCATTGTTTATATCGCGGGGTAGAGCAGCCCGGAAGCTCGTTGGGCTCATAACCCAAAGGTCGTTGGTTCAAATCCAGCCCCCGCAACCAAAGTGCCACCGAAAGCGGTGGCTTTTTTATTGCCTAATGCAAAATGGCAATTTTTGGTGTTTTTTAGGGCAAAACAACTCTAAAAAGACTAAATTTTATGAATTATATTAAAAAACATTAGCCTTTTGTTATAAAAGTGTTATAATAAAAATATGAAAATTTACAACGAAGAAAAATTAAAAGCCTTTAAAGAAAAGGGTGATAAGAAAAATGTTTTAATTGTTTCTGATGCTTTTTATCCTTTAGTTGGCGGAGCAACAATTGTTGTTGATTCTTTGGCAAGGTCAATGTCAAAGTTTTGTAATGTTATAGTTGTTGTTCCTGATGGTAAGGGTGCAGAAGAATTTTATAAGAAAATTGATTATCCCGTTATTGCATGCAAAGGGTTTTTAATAAGTAAAAATATTGGGTGTTTAGGTTTTCCTGAACTTGATGGAAAGTTTAAGAAAACTATAAAGGATCTTAAAATTGATGTTATTCATATTCATTCATATTTTAAACTTGCAAAATTTTTCATAAAGTTTGCCAAGAAAAGAAACATTCCATTAATAATCCATGGCCATAGTAAGTTTTATGAGGAATATTTACGTAGTTCACATAGTAAATTGATTGCCAAAATGCTAACAAAAGGGGCAATGAAGCAGTTAAATAGCGCTGATTGCGTGCTTCCTGTTAGTAATGGCGCATTTGAAAGATATAATGAACTAGGCCTTAAAACAAAAGCGATAATCGTTCCTAATGCAACTGAACTAGAATATTTTAAAGATCAACAATTTATTGATGAGATGATTTCAAAGTTTAATATTGATTTAGATTGCAAAAAACTTTGCTTTTTATCTCGAATAACAAAGGTTAAAAACATTGATTTATTGGTTGATATGTGTCAAAAATTAAAACTTAACAAGTTAAACTTCAAGTTTTATATTATCGGCTTTGGAGAAGATGAAAACTACCTTAAAGATAGGGTTAATAAGGCTGGGCTTGATGATGTTGTTAAATTTTTAGGTAAAGTTACTGATAAAAAGATCAAATCGGCTTTAATGCAGGTCATGGATTTATTTGTTTTTCCTTCACTTGTTGATACTAGTTGCCTTGTTAAATATGAATTTGCTAGCCAAAAAGTTCCAACACTATGTGTTAAAAACACGGGACCTAGCGAAGATATTATTGATGGTGAAAATGGATATATTGCTGAAGCAAACGGAGATTCTTTTGCAAACAAGGTTATTGAAATATTTAAAGATGATAAGAAATATCAAGAAATCAAAGAAAAAGCCTATGATTCGCTTGGTAAATCATGGGATGATGTTTCTTTAAGGCTACTTCAAATTTATGATGAAATTATAAAGAATAAATAGATTTTATCGCTATGTGGCGCAACAATTTGTTGCGCCTTTTTTATTCACAAAACTTTTTTAATTATCATTTACTATATTAAGAATTGGAGGGTTTGTGGTTAAAGTTGCTATTATTGGCGCAACGGGGGTTGTTGGGCGAACGTTAATTAATATTATAAACGAGCGAAAGTTAGATGGTTTTGCTTACTATCTATTTTCTTCAAAAAAATCAGCAGGAAGTTATCTAACTATTGGCGATAAAAATATAATAGTTAATGAATTAGATGGTATCACCGCGCAAGGAAAATTTGATTTTGCGTTTTTCTGCACAAAAGAACAAATAAGCAGTAAATTTATTCCTTATTTTCTGCAAAACAAAGCGATTGTTGTTGATTTTTCATCTCATTTTCGCAGAAATAAGCCATTAATAGTTCCACAAATTAATCATAATGATATAAAAGGCAATTTAATTTGTAATCCTAATTGCTCAACAATAGCAGGCGTTATGGCGCTTTATAAAATATATGAGCGTTTTGGATTAAAAAACATTATCTATTCAACATTTCAGGCGGTTAGTGGTGCTGGCAAAGTGGCAATTGATGACTTAGTTAATAATAAACAAGAGTTTTTTAAAACTCCAATTAGTGATAATTTAATTCCTAAAATTGGTGATTTTGATAAATATGGCAATTCTAAGGAAGAAAATAAAATGATATTTGAAACAAAAAAGATTTTGGGTGATAAAAACATTAAAATCAGCGCAACTTGCGTTAGAGTTCCTATAACAATTGGGCATTCGCTTTCAATTAATTTTCAAACCGCTAAAAAATGCAGCTTAAAACAGATTAAAGATGAAATAAAAAATGCTGATGGAGTTAAATTGTTTGAAGATGATGATTTAGCAATGCCAATTATGGCAAGAAATCAAGATTTAGTTTTAGTTTCAAGAGTTAGAACAAGTGAGATTGGATCTAATTGGTTCAGTATGTTTGTTTCAAGTGACAACTTAAGGAAGGGATCTGCTCAAAACGCGATCGAGATTTTTGAAGTTTTACTTGAAAGGTTTTATAAGGAGGGTTAGATGAAAGTTGGAATTGTTGGTTATGGTAACCTTGGTAAAGCGATCGAAGAAGAAATTAAAGACCATAGTGAGTTTGAATTAGTTGCAATCTTTTCAAGACGAAGACTTCAGAACACAGAAAGCTTTTCAAGAATTAACGATTATGTTGGTAAGATTGAAACGCTGTTTGTTTGTGTTGGTTCAAAAACTGATTTAGAGCAAACAAGTTTAAAACTTATAAAGAATTTTAACATTGTTGAAACCTTTGATAACCATGCTAAAATCCCTGAATACCATAAAAAAATGGTAAAAATAGCTGAAAAACACCAAAAATTTGCCATTTGTTCTGTTGGGTGGGACCCTGGTTTATTTAGTTTAATGCGCGGTTTAATAGGCGCACTAGGTTATTCTCCTTACACTTTTTGGGGAAAGGGTGTTAGCCAGGGGCATACTCAAGCAATAAAAAACTTGCCTGGTGTTATTGATGGCATTGAGTTTACTCTGCCAAATAAAAAAGCTTTAAAGCAAATTAAACGTGGAATAAACGTAACTGGAAACTCATTTCATATTAGATTATGTTATGTTGTTGCCGATTTTAAAGATCAGAATAGAATAAGAAATCAGATTGTTAATATGCCTGATTATTTCTTAGGTTATAAAACTATTGTTAAGTTTGTTAGCCAAGCCAAATTAAATAGGTTAAAAACGTTTAAGCACAGGGGAGAAGTTTTAACTTGCGGAAATATTATCAATTTTTCGCTAAACTTGTCTTCTAACCCCAAATTTACCGCAAAAATTGCAGTTACATACGCAAAAAGTATTAAAAATTTATCAA
>JAFZXQ010000040.1 GCA_017616705.1 Clostridia bacterium
GAGCTATACCCCTATGTGGTGGGCCTTCACGGACTCGAACCGTGGACCGACCGGTTATGAGCCGGTTGCTCTAACCAACTGAGCTAAAGGCCCACACCACCAAAGCGATATAAAATGAATTGGTCGGGGTGAAGAGACTCGAACTCCCGGCCCCACGGACCCAAACCGTGTGCGCTACCAAACTGCGCTACACCCCGATTGTATTATATCGACTTGATTATAATACAATAAAAAGTTATAATTGTCAATTAATTTTGATAAAAAAGTTTTATAAATTTATTTGACTAAACTTTCTTTTTCTTCTCTTATTTTTTCAATTAATGCTGCAACTTGATTCCAATTGTCTGCCCTATTACAGCCACTTGGTAAATTTGTTATACTTTTATTATGAGATGCAGTAACTAATATCGTTGGAATTCCTATTTTACTAAAATCAGAACAAACGTCAATGCTGTCATCAATAAACAAATCAACCTCATTTTTTAAAGCAGGCTCAATTTTCTTATGATCACGACAAATTAATTTATCATATTCAATGCCACGCTGTTTCATCCATTTATGAGTTATAACATAAGGATTATGATTAAGCATGTGTGTTTCACCTCTTGCAGAGATGAATATAAATTTATCACCCTTTTCTCTTAACGAATGAATAACTTTATCACAATCTTGTTTTATTGGAGTGTTAGATAAAAGAGCTGGCCCAAAAGTATCATAAAACTCCCAACAAACGCTGTCTTTAAAACCATATCTAGCCAAAATAAAGAATTCGTCAGGTTTAACAATTTGGCCACTAAAATTAATAGATTTTAAAAACTCTTGAACATATTTATTTTCTAATTCTTCTGAATCAGTTATGGTGTGATCAATATCGCAACCAATTATCATTAATTTTCTCCTTAGTCAATTCCAAGATATTCGTTATAGGTTGTTTCTTTATCGTATGCTTTTTTACCATCTTTATCAATAACAATTATCCTGTTTGCAACGGTCTGTAAAATTTCATGGTCATGAGTGTTAAAAAGCATTGGGCTACGATAATTAATCATGCCTTTATTGAGCGCAGTTATACTTTCAAGGTCAAGGTGGTTAGTTGGCTCATCTAAAATTAAAACGTTACCTGCTTTAAGCATTGCCCTAGCAAGCATACACCTAACCTTTTCTCCTCCGCTTAAAACCTTTGCTTTTTTATTGCCTTCTTCACCGGTAAAGAGCATTCTTCCAAGCCAACCTCTTAAATAAGTCTGGTCTTTTTCTTTACTAAATTGAGCAAGCCAATCAACAAGGCTAAGGTCACAATTTTCAAAATAACTATCATTGTTTTCAGGTAAATAACTTACGGTAGTTGTATTTCCCCATCTAAACTCACCTGAGTCAGCTTTTTCTTCGCCAACTAAAACTTTATAAAGCATTGTAATAACATTTGCTTTATCACAAAGAAAAGCAATTTTATCTTCTTTATTAACAACAAATGAAAGGTTTTCAAAATAGCCTTTTTTAGTTAATTTTTCAACTCTTAAAACTTCGTTTCCAACTTCTCTTTCAGGTCTGAAATCAATATAAGGATATTTTCTGCTTGATGGTTTAATATCAATAAATGTTAGTTTTTCAAGCTCTTTTTTACGGCTTGTTGCCTGCTTTGATTTACTAGCATTAGCGCTAAACCTAGCAATAAATTCTTGAAGTTCTTTTGCCCTTTGCTCACTCTTTTTATTTTGCTCTTTTGCTTGGCGAGCAAGTAATTGGCTTGTTTCATACCAAAAGTCATAGTTGCCTACATACATTTGAATTTTGCCAAAGTCAATGTCGCAAATATGCGTGCAGATCTTATTAAGAAAATATCTGTTGTGTGAAACAACAATAACAGTATTAGGAAAGTCAAGCAAATAGTTTTCAAGCCAGTTAGCAGTTTGAGCGTCAAGGTTGTTTGTTGGCTCATCAAGAATTAAGATATCTGGGTTCATGAAAAGCGCCTTAGCAAGCAAAACCTTAACCTTAACTTTTGGCTCAACGTCACGCATTAAAGTGTAATAAATATCTTGAGGAACGCCAAGTTCACTTAAAAGGTTTTGAGCCTCACTTTCGGCTTCATAACCATTCATTTCAATAAACTCATTTTCAAGCTCACCAACGCGCATTCCTTCTTCATCACTAGCCTCGCCATTAGCTAACTTTTCATAAATAGCATCTTTTTCATTTCTTATTTCAACAAGCCTGGCGTGACCACTTATAACAGTTTCGGTAACAGTAAGGTTATCGCAAGCGTTTTGGTTTTGCTCTAAGATGCTCATACGTTTATTTTTTTCAACAATAATTTCACCGCTTGATGGCTCAATCTTGCCGCTAAGCAGTTTCAAAAAAGTTGACTTACCAGCACCATTAGCGCCAATAATTCCATAACAATTTCCTTTATCAAATTTTAGATTAACTTCATCAAATAAAACTCTGCCGCCAAACTGAAGCCTAACATTACTGCAAGTTATCATATTTCACCTCAACTTACCTTAGGTTACCATTTTATAATAAAATAGTCAACCCTAAATTTCTAAAAAGGGTTTAAAAAATAATAAATTGAACAAAATAAAATAAACAGGAGTTATTATGGATTCACAAAATAAAACAAACAATCAACCAAAAACAAACAACCAAAACCAACAAACCAAACAAAGCGATAAAGAGGTTAATCAAAATAAACCAAGAGTTAAACATTGGTTTCGCCATGACCTAGATAAAAAGCAACTTTGGATTTGGGGAATTTGCACAATCGGCATTGCCCTTTTAACCGGTGGGCTTGCTGCGCTTTTAGGCGGAGATATGGATCACTTTGAAGCCCACACTCTTCCCCCTTTAACCCCACCAACTATTGTTTTTCCTATCGTTTGGGGAATTCTTTATGTTTTAATTGGCGTTAGCGCTTTTATAGTTTTTGTTTCAAAAACTCAAACAAAACAAACACTAAAATGGGATATGATTTGGTTTGGAATTAACCTAGCGCTTAACGCTATTTGGCCATTATTATTTTATAGGCTTGACCTTCTAATTGTTAGCACAATTCTTTGTGGTTTAATCTTTATAACCGCAATTATAACCTGCTTTAGATTTTATTATAGAAACACGGTTGGAGGCCTACTTTACACACCTTATGTTCTTTGGCTCTTGTTTGCCTTTTACTTAAATTTAGGAATAACCCTTCTAAATGTTTAAAACTAGCCCAAACGGGCTAGTTTTTTATTGTTTAGCATTTTATAAATCAAAATTGTTGCAAAAAGCAAAAAATAATGGTATATTTGATTTGCGTTTTAAAAAGATAAATGCGGATGTAGTTCAATGGTAGAATTCCGGCTTCCCAAGCCGGCAGCGCGGGTCCGATTCCCGTCATCCGCTCCAAATGGTATGCTGATGTGGCTCAGTTGGTAGAGCAATTGATTCGTAATCAATAGGTCGCCGGTTCAAGTCCGGCCATCAGCTCCATTTTTTTTGCTAAAATTTTTAGATATATTCTAATAATCTTCCTTGTTATATAATTTTTAGTTACTATTGCAATCAATCTTTTAATATGGTATATTATGCTATATGATAAAAAGAGATTTCAACAAATTCATATTTAACGGCAAAAGGATTAAAAATCCTCAATCTCTTTTGTGCGCAATTTTATTGCCAACAAATATCAATGAAGATAATATTATTCCGTGGTTAAATAAAGTTGAAATATTTATTGAAGCCGACTTACAACGTGATTATTGTAATCTTAATAAAAAACATTTTAGAACTTTAAAAAAGAAGAATAAGGAACTTGTAAATTTTGATAAAGTTAAATATATTTTAAACAATAAAGGTTATGGATCCAATGGTGGTTACAATAAGGATAAAAAGCAAATTAATCTTTATGAAGTAAATAAACATATTAAAGAATCCTTAATTGATCTTATTTTAACTTTAGCTCATGAAATGAGACATCATGCACAAGTATATGGCCTGATCCCAGATCAACTAAAATTAGAAAAATCTAATCCTATAACAAGATATCATTATTTTATTGAAATGATAATGCTATTTTATGATAAAAAAAATGACCATTCAATAAAAACAGACGATATATATAGATTGGAAGATGCAATGAGTTTTGCATATTATGGAGATGAACATGAGATGGATGCAAGAATGTATTCTTTAAACTTAGTTTATGATATGCTTGACTCACTAGATAGAACAAATTTAACTAAAGATCAAAAAGAAATGCTAAAAAAACATCGTAAGATATTATTGAGACATATGCAAAATGAAGTAGAACTCATGTCACGAATAGAAAGCGTTGATAAGAATATTATTAAAAACATGTTCAAATTAGTTAAAACTGAGCGCGATAAAATATATAAAAGCAAGGAATTTAAAGAAGCATATCAACATTATTTTGAGGGAGAAACTGATGATTTACATCGTGATGTTTTATATATAA
>JAFZXQ010000041.1 GCA_017616705.1 Clostridia bacterium
CCATTTATTGAAGCTTTAAGACAAATTCAATATGAATTAGGTAAAGAAAATACTTTCTTTGTTCATTGTACTTTAGTACCATTATTATTTGGTTCAGGAGAATTGCAATTATTTATAAGGAAATTAAGGATAACCCAATTTATCTTGAATATTCAAAAATTTGGATGACAGATTTAATTCACCCATCAGGAAGAAGAACGGAATTAGTTAACACCAACCGACTTGTTAAAACTTATCCAGGTTGCGATTCAGGAAAAACTGGTTATACTAGTTTAGCTAAATATTGCTTAACCTGTTCTGCAAGAAGAGGGGGAACAAGGCTAGTTGGCGTTGTTATAGGGGAACCAGATTCAAAAACAAGATTTAGTGAAGTTAGAGAGATGTTTGATTATGGTTTTGCTAACTATAAGAGTAATGTTGTTTTAGACAAAGATGAATTTTCTGCAGAAATTGATATTTTTAATGGAAAAATTGACAAAATTTATGGAAAAATTGAAAACAGTTATTCAGTTTTAACAAAAAATGGCGAAAAACTTAACGTTAAAGTTATTATTGAAGATAACGACCCACGCGCTCCAATTGAGGTTGGTGATGTTATTGGTAAAGTTTTAGTTGTTGATGAAAACGGAATTGTTATTTTTGAAGATGAAATTTTAGCTAATGAGGCAGTTGCAAAAATGCAGTTATTTGATCACTTTAAACATATCCTCTATCACTGGTAAAATAGCCGATTGGCTATTTTTTTGTTGGTTTTAATTTAATTGACAAAATTGTTTTTTTTAGTTAATATAAAATTGGTATGATTTATAATGCATTTTCATTACCTTTTGGCGAGTGTGTTAGTGTTATTATTGCCTATGTTAGTGCAATTTTAGTTGCTTTAAGTTTTCACGAATTTGGGCATGCTTTTGTTGCCTATAAAGAGGGTGATAAAACCGCGAAGGCGCTAAAAAGAATAACTCTTAAACCATTAAATCATATTGACCCACTTGGTTTTATTTGTTTGCTTATTTTCGGATTTGGTTGGGCAAAACCTGTTCCGGTTAATTCGCAAAACTTTAAACACAGAAAGTGGGGAGAGTTTTTCGTTAGTATTGCCGGAGTAACGATTAACTTTATTTTAGCATTTTTGTTTACGGGGATTTATTGTTTATTCTATAAATTCGGCTATAATTTTCTCTTTGGCGGAAATATTATTGGGCTTGCTTTAAGGTATTATTTTAATTTCGCAATAATTATTAATATTGGGTTAGGGCTATTTAACCTTCTTCCAATTTATCCGCTTGATGGGTTTAGAATTATTGAAAGTTTTACTGGCCATAATTCAAACTTTTCTTATGTTATGAGAAGATATAGTTTTATCATCGTTTTACTTTTATTAGTTTCTGGCGTTATTGATTATGTTTTTAGTTATTTATGTAACGGAGCATGTGATTTATTAATTAGCTTTTGGTCGTTAATTTTTGGGTTGTAAAATGGAAGAAAATTTAGAATTAGAAAACTTAACAGATAACCAAGAGGACCAGATAAGTTTTAAAGTTAAACTTAAAGATTTTGAGGGCCCACTTGACTTACTATTAACTCTTATTAAAAACGCAAAAATAAATATTTGTGATATTTTTTTGAGCGACATAACCGAGCAATATCTTGCTATTGTTAGCAGTGAAACCGAACTTGATAGCGAAGAAGTTAGTGAGTTTATTGATATGGCTGCAACGCTTCTTGAAATTAAGTCAAGAAAACTTCTTCCTAAGCCAGAAGTTGTTTTAGAGGAAACTGAAGACCCTGAGCAAAAACTAATTAGACAACTTGAAGAATATAAGCTCTTTAAAGAAACAAGCGAAAAACTAAGAAACATTGAAGACACTGGTAAATTCTTTAAAGCGCCTGACGAAAGCGCTAATGAGTTTAGATATGTTTTGCCTGATAGTCTTGATTTAAACGCGCTTGCTCATGCCTTTTCAAAAATTATGTTTAAGGTAACAGTTAAGGCGCAAACCCCAACTGAAAGAAAAATTCAAAAAGATAGATTTACTGTTGCGCAAAAGATGGGGCACATTAAAGATTTGCTTTTAATTAAAAAAGAATTTAAGTTTAGCGAACTCTTTGAAGCAGACTATTCAAAGAGTGAGATAATAAACACCTTTTTAGCACTTTTAGAGTTGTTAAAAGGTCAGAAAATAACCTGCACTCAATCATCAACTTTTGATGATATTGACATTAAGAAAAAAGAGGATTAAGATGGAAAACTTAAGCGAAGTAATTTTAAGTGTTTTATTTGTTAGCGGCGAAAGCGTTAGAAAAGAAGATATTATTTCAAAAACCAACGCAACCGAAGAAGAGTTTAAAAATGCTGTTGACGCTCTTAAAAAGAGATTTGATAAAAAGAGCGGAATTGTTTTATTAGATTTTAACGGAAAACTTCAACTTGCTTCTAACTCACTTTACAGCGAAGAAGTTAGCGTTGTTTTAAACCCAATAAGAGAAAGAAACCTTTCAAAAGCAATGCTTGAAACGGTTGCAATTATTGCTTATAAACAACCAATAACAAGACTTGAAATTGAAGAAATTAGGGGTGTTTCAAGCGATTATGCCATTAACATTTTGCTTGAACATAACCTTATTGAAGTTGTTGGAAGAAAAGAGGCTGTTGGCCGACCTGTTTTGTTTGGAACAACTGATGAATTTTTAAAGAGGTTTAATTTAAGCAAGATTGATGATTTGCCTGATTATAACGCGCTTTTAGAGAAAATTGAAGTTATGCACACTCGCCCAAGTGACGCGCTTTATGACGAGTTTAGCGTTCCAACCGATAAGATTAAGCATGACGAAGAAAACGTGCAAGAAAATGAGGAAGCCCCAAAAACTGAACCTAAATTTGAGTTTTTAGATATCATCAAAAATGATGATGACGGCGAATTTGTTTAATATTTAAAACCTTACATTTTTTAATTAAAAAATACACATAACTAAGATATGAAAGTTGCTTTGATAGTGATTTTAGTTATCTTAGTTATTTTTTTAATTATGATTTTTCCGCTCAGGGCGAGGATTCAATTATTGTTTAATTTACTTGATGGTTTTAGCGTTTATTCAATAAAAGTTTTGTTTATTAAAATTCTTTTAGGGCGTTCTAAATTCACTATCAACGGCATTAAAACTGAAAATGCTGTTAACAAACTTTATTCAGATAAAAACGACCCAAACGCAACAAACGAATTTAACTTTAAGTTGTTAAAAAGAGTTAAGGCAAACAAACTAAATGCCATTCTAACTTTTGGGGCAATTAACCCATATTTTACTGCTCTTATTACTGGCGCGGGGTTATCGCTTTTAAGTATCTTTAACGGAATCATTTTAGACAAAAACCCTAACTGCAGAGTTTTTGTTGCCACTGACCCAAGGTTTTATGAAAATGTTTGTGAGTTAGTTTTACAGGTTAGTTTGAGTTTAAGTTTGATGCAATTATTAATCAGTTTTATAGAGTTAAAAAAGGAGAAACAAAATGTGTAAAAAGAAAATACCAATTCAAAAAGATAACCCAATTGAAGATTTAATTTCAAAGTGTTTAGAAAAAATAAAAAGCGTTATTGACGTCAACACGGTTATAGGAAGCCCAATAGAAAATGAGTTTGGCGCCGTCATCTTGCCAATCAGCAAGGTTAGTATGGGGCTAGTTACCGGTGGCGGTCAATATTCAAACAGAAAGAAACAATCGTCTTTTCCGTTTGCTGGTGGAAGTGGGGCAGGAGTTAGCGTTAACCCCATTGGTTTTTTAACCATTATTAACGGCGTCCCTAATTTTATAAGAATAGAAAACAGAACGGGCTTCGATAAAATTGGTGATTTACTTCCTGAAATTTTAGAAAAACTATCTAACGGCGGTCAAAAATAATGAAAAGGTTTTTGATTTTGATTCTTTCATTTTTTTGTTTGGTTAACTGCACTAACGTTAACAAACAAAAAATTTTTGCGGAAGAAGAAAACCTTTCGTCAGCAAAAGCTTATTGCGTTTGTGAAGTTAAAAGCGGACGAATTCTTTATGAAAAGAATGGCGACTTAAAACTTCCAGAAGCGAGTTTAACTAAAATTATAACGGCAATTGTTGCAATTGAAAACAACCCAGATCTTGAAAAGGTTGTTGAAATAAGCAAAGAAGCTGTTGGGGTTCCTGGGAGCAGTATTTATTTAAATAAAGGCGAAAAATTAAAGATTATTGATTTGCTTTATGGGTTAATGCTTAGAAGCGGAAATGATAGTGCTGTTGCTCTTGCGATTGCAACAAGTGGAAGTATTGATAAGTTTATTGATCTTTGTAATGATTTTTGTGAGCGCATTGGCGCAACTAATACTCACCTCGTTACTCCTCACGGGCTTCATGATGATGACCATTTTACAACGGCTAATGACCTAGCAAAAATAACAAGTTATGCGCTTTCAAATTCTATTTTTAGAAAAATTGTTTCTACTAAACAAATAACAATTCCTAACACCATTAAGGGCGAAAACCGGCTTTTAGTTAATAAAAACAAACTTCTAAAAAAGATGCCTGATTCAACAGGCGTTAAAACAGGTTTCACAACCCAGGCGGGAGG
>JAFZXQ010000042.1 GCA_017616705.1 Clostridia bacterium
AAAAATCTTAGGTTGAGTTTGACTTTGATTCTCTCCGCCCAGTTTTAAAGTTGAAGCAGCAAATTTATTTCCGGCTAAGAAATCACTAAATTTTGTTTTATCAAAAACACTTTCAGCAATTGGTTTTATAATTGTTGGCTCGTCTTTTTTATCGTTTGATTCATCACGAATCATGGCTTCAAAAGCGCTATTTTGGAAACCGGTTGCGATAACTGTTATCTTAATTCTATCTTTATATTCTTCGTCAATTGTTGCGCCAAAAATAGTGTTAGCATGAGGGTCAACAACTTCTTTAACAAGCCTAACAGCTTCGTTAACTTCGTCAAGGCTCATATCAAAGCCACCGCAAACGTTAATAATAACTGCTTGCGCACCTTCAATTGTTGTTTCAAGAAGTGGGCTTGCAACGGCTTGCCTTACTGCATCAACGTTTCTTCCTTCGCCAGAAGATTCACCAATTCCCATATGAGCAAGGCCCCTATTTTTCATAACCGTTCTAACGTCAGCAAAGTCAAGGTTAATAAGTGATGGAGTTGCGATTAAGTCGGCAATTCCTTGAATTCCTTGTCTTAAAACATCATCAGCATATTTAAATGCGTCAACAAAGCTTGTTCCCTTTGGAACAACTTGCAAAAGCCTATCATTAGGAATAACAACCAAAGTATCAACACATTTAGAAAGATTCTTAATGCCCATTTCGGCATTATTCATTCTTGTTCTTCCTTCAAATTCAAAAGGCTTTGTTACAACGGCAATTGTTAAAATTCCCATTTCTTTAGCAATGCTTGCAATAACAGGAGCAGCACCCGTTCCTGTTCCACCACCCATTCCGGCAGTAACAAAAACAAGGTCAGCGCCTTTTAATTTTTCAGCAATTTCCGCTCTGCTTTCTTCAGCGGCTTTTCTTCCGACTTCAGCATCAGCACCAGCTCCACGCCCACGCGTTAATTTTTCACCAATTTGAAGTTGGTCTTGGGCGTTAGAAATCATAAGCGCCTGTTTATCAGTGTTAACCGCTAAAAATTTAGCTGATTTAACGCCAGCCGCAACCATTCTGTTTATTGCGTTATTACCGCCACCACCAACACCAACAACTAATATTTGGCAAATTGGAGCAATATTACTAAAATCCATAAGTTCTCCCCCTTAATTAATAGCTAAAATATTTAAATAACCATCAGTTATGTCAATACAAACGTCAAGCAAACCTATTTCAGAACTAGTGTCTGGCCTTGAGATATGAGGAATGTTTGGTTTTACTAATTCAACCCTTCTTCCTAATCTCTTGGTTAAATAGTCTTTAATTCCCTTAATATAATTAAGGCCACCGCCCGTTATATAAAGCGGAATATATTCAGGAAAATCATAAACACAATTTGCTAATGACTTTTCAATATATTTTGCAATTAAATCAATTCTATCTCTAATAATTTGGTTAGTGTCTTTAGCGGCAAAAGATTCAATAACGTCTTTGTTAGCAACATCATAAGTATCATCTTTTCCGGCTTCCCAACTTATAACTGCTTTATGTTTTAAGTTTTCAGCAACGCTAAACCCAATCTTTAAGCATGATGATAAGTCAGCAGTAATATATCCGCCACCCATTGAGAAGTTAGATAAGAATAATAAGCCATCACCTCTTGATAACATAACATTTGTTGTTATATATCCGCAGTCAACAAGTAAAACATATCTATCTCTTATTTGAGGCTCAAACATATGAAGGCATTCAGCAAGGCAAGCGCTAACGTAATAAGTTTGTCTTACGCCAATTTCGCTGAAGATATTTTCCATAAAGTCAAGGAAATTGTTTTCCGCCAAAACATAACTAACTAAGCCATTAAGCCTTGTTGCATAATTACCAATTGGATCAATAACTCTTCTTCCGTCTTCAAGAGTAAAGTAAATTGGAGAATTATTAATAACAGTATGAGTTGGATATTTAAAGTTGTTATTAGTAAAATAAAGTTGGTCAACTTCTTTTTGAGTTATCTTCTTTTGTTTTGCAAAGGTTAAAGAACATTCTTTGCAAATAACTGTTGAGAATTCGCCAGGAACGCCAACAAAGGCTTCCGTTATTTTCATTCCTGAAGAGCTTTCAGCGTTGGCAATTGCAAGACCAACTGCCATTTTAACAGTTTCAGGCTCAATAAACTGGCCGTTTTCAAAACCAGCGTAATCACTAACCCCTTTACCTAAAATTCTAAAGGTGTTATTTATTCCTCTTTCACCGATTAAAGCCGTTATGCTAGATGAACCGATATCAACAATTGCAACACTTCTTGCCATCACAATCCCCCAGAATATAATTATTCATAATTATGTTACAACAAAATTGACAAGAGTGTCAAACACAATTGCCTTAATTTTCCCAACTTATATAAAATTTTTAGATAAAAAAACGAGCCAATCAGCTCGTTTATGTTAACTTGTTATTCCTGACCCAGATTCTAGCGTGAAATTTTCAGGAACTGTTATAATTCTAGTGTTGGCGTTATCACTTCCCTGAACATAGTTTTGATAGTGATTAAATCCGCCAACCGCTTTTTCACTTAAATTATTAAGGCCAAAGATCTTCATTGTTACGCCGTCATCTAAAACCAAAGTAATAAGCGGTGTTTCGCCCTCATTTGCTTCATAATCAATTGTTTTAATAATATTAAGATTTAACTCAACGTCATCATCAATAACTCCGCGATAAAGGCTAAAAGTTATATCCTTCTCGGTTTGTTTTTCAATCTTTTTGCCAAGGCTAACGTTAGTTACCCCAAAGTTATTCCAAATCGCTAGTGATTGCTCACTTGTAGTTAACTCACTCTCGCTAACAGTTCTTAAAACTTTAAGTTCTGTGTCAATAATAGCCCAATTGCTGCCTTCATAATTTATTCTAAAAGCGGGAACTCTTTGCTCAATATAAACTATTAGTTTATCAGGGAAATTCCTTTTAACGCCGGTAACTTTAGCATAAGGGAAATTCTCTTCAATTTTTTCAATGTTTTGGTCATATTTTAAAAACAAAATATTCTTGCCAATAGGAAAAGACGCAACCCTAACGATTTCTTCCTTGTTATATTTACTAATTTCATCGCCATAAGCAAGGTAATCAATCGTTACGCTTCTAAGAGAAAACAAAGCGCTTCCGGCAATCAAAAGAAGGGCTAAAACGCCTAAAATTGAAACAACAATAATTAAACTTTTCTTGCTTTTTAGCATTTGTTACCTCTTATCTAGTTTAATTGTAGCAACTTTTTATGCTTTTGGCAAACAATTTGCTAATGTTTTAACTAGAACTTCTTATAATATCTGCGCCAACGCTAGCTAACTTATTTTCAAGTTCAAAATAGCCCCGGTCAATATAGTTAGCATTTAAAACGTGAGTTTCACCATGAGCAGCAAGCCCCGCTAAAACAAGGCTAGCGCCACCCCTAAGGTCAGTTGCATTAACCTGAGCGCCATAAAGCGCTTTAACTCCTCTAACAATCGCCATTCTATCTTTTATAGTTATGTTGGCGCCCATCTTTAATAATTCTGGAACGTGTTTAAACCTTGTTTCAAAAAGGTTTTCAGTTATAACGCTCATTCCGTCACTAACCGAACAAAGTGCCATAAGCGGAGCCTGAAGGTCAGTTGGAAACCCAGGATATGGCTGAGTTTCAATGCTAGCAATGCTTGAAAGCCGCCCTTCACATTCAATCGTTATTTTGTTTTGATCAGTTTTAATTTTACAACCAGCGCCTCGCAGTTTTTTTATTAGCGAATAAACGTGTTCATAATTAGCATTATTTAGTTCAAGACGTCCGCCTGTTATTGCCGCTGAAAGAAGATATGTTCCCGTTATAATTCTATCTGGAATAGGAAGATATGTTCCCCCACTTAACTTACTTGCGCCAATAACTTCAATTGTGCTAGTTCCAGCGCCACTAACCTTTCCGCCAATTGAATTAATAAAGTTAGCAAGGTCAACAATTTCAGGCTCTTTAGCGCAATTCATTATCGTTGTTTTGCCCTCGCCTAAAACGCTTGCCATCATAATATTTTCCGTTGCGCCAACGCTCGGAAAATCTAAATGAATAATTCCTGACTTGATTTTATCAACGCTACAATTAATAAAGCCGTGTTCTTCAACTATTTCAACGCCAAGTTCCCTTAAACCTTGAAGATGAAGGTCAATTGGCCGGCTTCCAATGTCGCAGCCGCCCGGATAAGCAACCCTTGCTCTTCCAAACCTTGCAACCAGCGGCCCAAGCATAAAAATTGACGAGCGAATAAACCTAGCAAGCGTTGGCTCAATTTCAAACTTGGTTATGTGGCTATTATCAATAACACAATCATCATCAATAAAACTAACCTTTCCGCCCATTTTCTCTAAAATCTCAAACATTTTAACAACGTCAATGATTTTAGGAACGTTTTTAATCATTATTGGTTCTTCGGTTAAAATGCTTGCCGCAATAATAGGCAAAACTGCATTTTTAGCACTTTCAACAACAAGGCTTCCCGCTAGTTTTCGTCTTCCGTGGATAACAAATTTTTGCATACAAACTCCACTTTATTTCATTTTACGCCTTAAATATAAATTCTGTTAAAATGGTCTTGATTATTGGCATTTTTTATTATATAATTTTCTTATGAAACTTTACAGAGTTGTTCATAAAAATGAACTAAAAAATATGTTAAACAATGATAAAAGTGCGCTAGGAGCATACCCTAACCAAAGAAATATGCTATCAAGCACTTTTCATTATGATACAACAAAAAAATACTTGCACTTTTTTTATAATAAAAATGCCTGCCAAAATATTTTTGATTTAAACAAAAACTTACTTGAATTTGAAGAAAATGGAAATATTAAAGATTATTTTATTGTTAGTTTTAACATTCCCCTTTCAAATGTTATAAATAATACCTCTTGGGGATTTTATACTCCAATTGGTGAATCAAATTCTGGCTATGATTATAGCATTAAAAGACGATTGGAAGCCGTTATTGAAGCAAAAGATTTTGATAAAAATTGGGTTAGTAATGTTGAAATTGCAAACTTTATATATTTTGATAAATCACAAGATTTAAACAGATAATCAAATTTAAAATTTTAAAAAACAAAAAGCAGGGCCGTTGCCCTGCTGTTTTAAATCATTTTAATTATCAAAACTTTCTTTGTTAATTTTAAAAACTATTGGTGAACAAGTCGTAACAACTGGAAAAGGTAAATCATTACTTGGTTTTATCTTGTATGCCAAACTTATAAATGCGGTTAAATTCACCCCACTAGTCAAGCAAATAACCGTATCCTTTTCATCATATTTATTAACGATATCTCTTATCGCTTCTCTTATTCTCATTTGACAATCAATCCAACTCTCTTTTTTCTTTAAAGAAGGCTCATTACTAAACTCATTAAACCTTGGCTCATCATAAATTGGAATGTTTAAATATTTATTTATGATTTCTGCGCTCTTTTTACATCTAAAATAAGGCGAAGTATAAATCGCTTTATAGTTTAGCTTATTATCAAGCGACTTTAATAACTGAGAAACAATCTCACAATCTTTATAACCGATTTCAGTTAAATCATCATCTTGAGTTGGAGGATTGCTAACTTTTCTATTCCCATGGTGAACATATAATATATTCAAAATTCTTCTCCTTTGAGCTATTTTTTTATTTCGCCATAAATATACTTTACATCTTCCCTTAGCTCTTCATTATTATTTGTATAATCATTATAAAAAGCTGAAGCAATTTCAGGAGGCATAAGTGGCAAATTGGGGATTTCTTCAATATTAATAAGTTTTGGTATATAAACACCATTTGTTTGATTGTTCTGAAACTCCTCACCATTACCGGTTCCAAATTCCCCTGAAACCCACTCTGATAAATAAAAATGTTCAATTGCTCTTTGGTTTTCATAAATATAAACTTTTTTAATTGGTTTAACAACTATGCCAAATTCTTCAAACACTTCTCTTTTAACGCAATCAACTTCTGTTTCATTTTCTTCAATACGTCCACCAGGAAAAGTATAAAAAACTCGTCCTTCTCTTTCTCGATACATTGAAACAAGTTTACCTTCATGAACAATTATTGCTCGCCCACTAATTCGTTTTTCATCCATATTATTTTCTCCCATTATAGTTGTTTATTGTTTTGTAGTTCTTGTTGAGTGATGCGTGAAATATCATAAATAATGTTGTCATTATTCTTTGTTTCTAGGTTTAAATTTAAATAGCAACCAAAATCTGAATAACTTAAATCTATCTCAGGAAAATGATATTTCATTCGCGCAAATAAATACATAAATTTGTTTGTTATATTAAATTGGTCAGCATCAATCTTTTCAAATATTGAATCGCCTTGCAAATTATCTGAACTTGATTTTAAAAAGTTGGCTCTGTTTTCTTTTGAAGCATACCTCAATGGAGCAAAATTATTAGCATAAACATTATTAATTCCTAGGCTATTGATATATTCCATAAAAAGAGTCATGCTAACAACTGCTTTTGGCGAAACGTTTGATTCAATTGAAGCCATATCAAGCCCGCTGTTAACTTTTCTAAGAAATCTATCCATATTTTTAGAAAACCTATCATCTTGGTTTGGGCTAAAATTTTGAACGGCGCCGATAAACGCTTGACCATTGTTTTGCTTGTTTTTGTTTAGCCCAAATAAAACTCCTGGTAAGAAGAAAACTTCCCCTGTTTCATTTTTTAAATATGGCAAGAAAATAAGCGGAGCCTCAATCCCTGAAAATGTTTTATAAAAATCAGCAAACATTGAAACATTATTATTAGCAATATTTAAAGTTCCTAAAAACAAATCGCCTTGAGTTTGATTATTTTTATTTAAACTATATTTTGAAAACAACGGCTTGCTATTTAGCCCTAAACTATTCATTAACAACTGAGACTCTTTTAGCATATTTGTTTTTAAAGCAATAAAGTTTTCAATTCTAAAAAAATCTTCCGGAGAACAATTAACAAACAAATCTAATATAAGTTTTTTAGCACATTCACTATTACTAACAATTTCTAAATAGTCTTTTTCATCTCCATAAAACTTAGCGGCAACATTAACATATTCTTCAAGCTTTTCTAAAAAACTAGCGTAATCTGGAATTTCTAAAACAGGAACATCAGATTCTTGCTTTGCCATATTCTTATGCTCAATTCTCGTATTAAATTTAACAAAAAAATGCCAAGGCGTGTCTTTGGTTTTAATAAGAACCTCGCCCTTTTGCGCCTCATCAAACAATTCTTCAACAATGGCTTTAAAATTTTTGCTCATACTTTAATTATACTAATTAAACTTAACTTTGCAAGCAAAAACAAAAAACAGGCCTGAGCCTGTTTTTATATTATAAAAGGATCTGCTTTTAGCGTTTCGCTAACGTCGCCTAAACTTTTAAGTTTCACTTCAAGATCTGTTGGGTTAAATAAAAGAACTGATGGGTTAGCTGCAATCAAAAGCCCTAAATCTTCTTTAGGATAGCCCATTTTAACTAACGCAATTAAACAATCTTTTGCCTTAACAATATCTAAAAACTCAAGGCCAGGGCAAATGGTAAAGCACCTTTCAACTTCTTCGTCAAGCAACCCTAGTTTTTTAAGCAAGCCTGTTATTTTTTTATTCATAATTCCCCCATTATTTTGTTAATGCATTTTGTTCATCTTCAGTTAAATAAATTTGTTTATCACTATTTTGAGCATTATATTCTTTTATAACATTTTCAATAACGTTTTCGTTTAGCGGATAAATTTTCATCAATTCTTCGCTTGAAACGCCAAATCTTTTAGTAAATTTTTCTTCGCCAGCTGAAATAAAATGCATTGGGATTGGGTCAATATCCTCTCGCCCTTTTAAATACTCCAATCTAGCAAACAGTTTGTTTTCATTAATC
>JAFZXQ010000043.1 GCA_017616705.1 Clostridia bacterium
AACCTTTCAATTTCATTACTAACTTTAACAACCTTAAGACCCAATTCTTTTATTGCCCTTAAAACAACTCCTTCATTTTCAAGCGTGTTATAAGTGCAGGTTGAGTAAACTATATATCCATTAGGTTTAACACATTTAACTGCTTCGCTTAAAATCTCAAATTGCCTTTGAGCGTTTTTAGCAGGCAACTCATTATTCCATTCTAAAATTGTTTCAGGATTTTTTCTAAACATTCCCTCTCCGCTACAAGGCGCGTCAACAAGACAGCCATCAAAAATTTCACCAACAACATTAGCAATTTCTTTTGGTGAGTTGTTTAAAACAATAAAGTTATCAAGCCCAAGCCTTTCGAGGTTAGAATATAAAACCTTTGCCCTATTTGTTACAATTTCATTACTAACAAGCCTAACATTTTTTAAACCAAGTTTAACATCAATGCTTTTGCCACCAGGGCTAGCGCATAAATCTAAAACACAAGGGTTTTCACAATCTTTAAGCGCGTTAACTAAAACAGCTCCCGCAACCATGCTAGAAGGCTCTTGCAAATAAATTAAACCGGCATGATGAAACCAAGCGTTCCCAAGTTTATCCTCACAATCAAGAAAATAACAAAACTCTGGCATACCCTTTGGAAGATTTTTAACATTAAGGTTTAAGTCTTCAATTTTAACCTTAGAATTGTTATTAAAAACAAACCCGCGCTTTGCTGGCTCTTTAAAACTTTCTTCAAATTTAACATAATCCTCTTTTAAAAGCGCCTTCATATTTGCTTTAAAAGACTCAGGTAAATTTATCATACTTTAATTTTAACTAACCAGGTTAATTTTTGCAATAGAATTTAACATAATAAAAAATTTAAATTTTTATTATAAATGTATTTTCTTTTTTTAAATTTTGTGTTAAAATGTATCGGTTATCTATTTTATGGAGAAAAACAATGGAAACAAATAATATTAGAAATATAGCAATTATCGCTCACGTTGACCATGGTAAAACAAGCCTTGTTAATGAACTTTTAAAACAAGGTGGTGTTTTTAGATCAAATCAAGAAGTTGCCGACAGGGTTATGGATTCAAATGCGCTTGAACGTGAACGTGGAATAACCATTCTTTCAAAGAATGCTTCTTTTATGTATAACGGCATTAAAATCAACGTTGTTGACACTCCAGGCCATGCTGACTTTGGCGGAGAAGTTGAAAGAATTCTTAAAATGGTTGATGGCGTTTTGCTAGTTGTTGACGCTTACGAAGGAACAATGCCTCAAACTCGTTTCGTTTTAAGCAAGGCTCTTGAACTTAACCATAAAGTTATTGTCGTTATTAATAAGATTGATAGAAAAGACGCGCGAATTAGCGAAGTTGTTGATGAAGTTTTAGAGTTGTTTATGGAACTCAACGCAACCGAAGAACAACTTGATAGTCCTTTTGTCTATGCTTCAGCAAGAATGGGTGTTGCTAGCCTTGATCCTAACACGATAGGAACAGACATGAAACCGTTAATGGAAACAATTGTTAACTATATTCCAGCAGCAGGCGGCGAAACAGATAAACCATTTAAAATGTTAGTTTCTTCTTGCGAACAAAATGACTATTTAGGTAAACTCGCAATTGGTAAAGTTAGCAGCGGTTCAGTTAAAGTTAATGACTCACTTTTTGTTAAAAACTATCACGACGACGCTAAAAAACAACAATTTAAAATTAGTAACATTTTTGCTTTTGAAGGGTTAAAAAGAGTTCCAATCGCCTCAGCAAATGTTGGCGATATCGTCTGCATTTCAGGAAGTGAAAACGTTGGAATTGGCGACACTTTAAGCGCCGAAGCAAACGCTGATCCTATCCCATTTGTTAAAATTAGTGAGCCAAGCGTTGAAATGGAGTTTAGTGTTAATGACTCTCCTTTTGCAGGAACTGAAGGAAAATATTGCACAAGCCGTCATTTAAGAGATAGGCTTATGAAAGAGGCCGTTAAAGACTTAAGCTTAAGAGTTTTAGAAACTGCTAACTCTGACACTTTTAAAGTTTTAGGTCGTGGCGAAATGCATATCTCAATTTTAATTGAAAATATGCGTCGTGATGGTTTTGAATTTCAAGTTAGCATGCCTAAGGTTTTATTTAAAGAAATTGATGGCCAAAAATGTGAGCCAATTGATAGGCTTGTTATTGACGTTCCTGAAACATGTGTTGGAACAATCATTTCAGCAATGGGCGAAAGAAAAGGCGAGCTCGTTAGCATGACCAACCATAGCCCACGAACAAAACTTGAATTTAATATTCCAAGTCGTGGCTTATTTGGCTATAAAAACGAGTTTTTAACTTCAACGAAAGGTGAAGGCGTTATGAGCAGTGTTTTCCTTCGTTATGAACCATATAAAGGAAATATTAATAATCGTAACTTTGGAACGCTTGTTGCTTATGAAAATGGCGAAGCCGTTATTTATGGCTTATTTAACAGCCAAGAACGTGGTAGGCTTTTAATAACCCCAGGAACAAAAGTTTATGGCGGAATGATTGTTGGAATTAACCCAAAACAAGAAGATATTGTTGTTAATGTTTGCAAAACTAAACACTTAACAAATATCCGCAGTTCAAGTTCTGACGAGGCTTTAAGGCTTGAGCCTGTTAAACCATTAACCCTTGAAGAAAGCCTTGAATTTATTGATGAAGATGAACTATTAGAGGTTACCCCACTTTCATTAAGGTTACGTAAAAAAGTTCTTGACCACACAATCCGAGGTCGTATGGACTTTAGAAAAAAGAATTCATAAACTAAGAGCTCAAACGAGCTCTTTTTTGTTTAAATAATTTTTATTTGGTTAAAATGTTATTATGAAAAACAAGTTACTAACATTTTTAACCGCCTTTTTAATAACATTTTCTTTTCTTTTAGTTGGTTGCCAAAGCGGTCAATCTTCTTCCCCTTTTATTATTGTTAGTTTAGATTCAAGCGCGATAAGTTCGCCTTCACTTTCAGTTAGTGCTTCAAGTTCGCCATCAAAAATAAGTTTTAGCGACAAACTTTCAAGCCTTAAAGCAGTTTTCGGAACTGAAACTTATGAACTTTATAACGTTACTATTAGCGGAATTGCATTTTTAGATAATATAATTATTTCAGCAATCCCAACAAACGAAAACGGCGAAACAATTAACGCTTCTCAAACTGATCAAATCGCTTACTATACCGATTATTTTTCACTTAAATTTAAAATAACGTCTAACATTAAAACCATATCAATTGGCGAGCCTGATAATAGCATAAGCATTAACAAAAACCGCCTGATTGATAATTATTATCTTTTAAATTTAAAGTGGTTAAAACTTTCTAAAAATAAAGAAACCGCAACCATTTTTGATTATGGCAATTCAAACTATATGTTAATTGAAACAAAAGATGCTAACAATCAAACACTTGAAAAGTTTATGCTTCACCTAACTTTTGATATAACGTTTATTTAAAAAAACAAGTGGCTTACCACTTGTTTTTTACTTTTTCAATAAATCCATAAGCATTAGTTATTGGAATAACTTCCCCATTTTGAAGCGTTACACTCCCATTAAATAATCCAAAAACTTGATGCTGACAACTTCCTAAAACTATTAAATCAGTGTTAGCATACCTATCAATAAGCGGCGTAAATATTGCATTAAACCTACCATCGCTTGATGTTACTTCCATTGCGCTATTATAATCGTCTTTGCCATTTTTGGTGTTAAAGTCAACGTTAATATTTTCTAGTTTTGTTGCAATTCCGTCATAGAACGCCATATTTTCAGTTGCAAATCTAGGGTCACCAAAGCCATACCCAAGGTTAACCCCAAGCATGTGCCCTTCAACTTCCATCATCAAGGCGCCCCAAATCCAAGTGTTTTTATAAGTCCAAACGCCACGTCCCCAATCAAGAAGACCATATGCTTCATCGCCAAAATCCAAAACAACATCTTCGCCAAGCATAACCTTTCCGCTTGCCTTAAAGCCAATGATTTTTCGGTTATAATAAAAATGTTTTGGTTTTTCAAAAGGTGTTGCGATATTCATTGATTCTTTTGGCTCGTCAGTTAACGTTATAGAAACTGACAAGTCTTTTTTATCTTTAAAATTCTTCCAGAAATATTTGATTTCCCTATTTTTAGTTTTTGGGTCTATTTTAAAACTTGCTTGAATTTTTTTATCTTCATAATTAACGTCGCCGCTAATTGAACTTTCGGGCAAATTCATTTTACCATAAGTAAACCACTTAATTTTTGACTTGGTAGTTTCGGTTGCGTTTTCAAAATTGATAACAGACGCGCTAAGCATACCCATATAACCATTATCATCAACGGTTAGCGCAACAGCACCTTTGTTGTTATAAATAAGGTAATAATCCCATTCTTTAATACGAGATTTTTTTGCTTTGATAAAGCGCCTTTGATATTTTAAATAAGGTTGCCTAGCATATCCAGCTCTAATAAGATCACCAGATTCATCTAACAAATCATCTTTTGCAATAATCTCACATTGCCAAAATTTTGCTCGTTTTGCCATAAGCCCTCCTAAATATCTTTTCTATCTTCAATCGCTCTTGATAACGTTACTTCATCAGCATATTCAAGTTCACTGCCCATGCTAATTCCTTGGGCAATTCTTGAAACTTTAACGCCAAGTGGTTTTAAAAGTTTTGCAATATAAAGCGCGGTTGCGTCGCCCGTAACGTCAGGGTTTGTTGCCATAATAACTTCCTTAGTGTTATTCTTGTTAACTCTGTCAAGAAGTTCCCTAATTCTAATATCATTAGGGCCAATTCCAAGCATTGGGTTAATAGTTCCGTGCAAAACATGATAAACACCATTAAAACTACGTGATTTCTCAATTGCTAAAACGTCTTTTGGCTCTTTAACAACACAAATGATCTCGCTATTTCTGGTTCTGCAAATTGGGCATGGTGAAGACTCAGTAAAGTTTCCACATTCTTCACACATTATAACTTTATCTTTAACGTTCATAATTGCGTCAGCAAAAGTTTTAGCCCCCTCTTTAGATAGCGAAACAATATAGTAAGCATATCTGCTTG